>JALWAF010000046.1:0-12869 GCA_027016355.1 Candidatus Moraniibacteriota bacterium
AAATGAACAACTTTTTGACAAAAACACACAACTTCAAGAAAGTTTAAATAATTGGACACCATCCCAAAATGTGAATCTAATTCAAATAGGTGGTTGGGGGCTCGATACGGAAAGTGGTGTGGAATATGATAGCATCACAAAGAGAGTGTGGGATTATGAGCAAACAGCAGATGGATTTACTCAAAGGGGATATAAAGATATACAAGAAGAGATATATAAACCAAAATATACAATAGATGGAGATGATGTAGTTGTGACACCAAGTTCTCTTATGTTTGCAAATTCTCAAAATGTTGAGAGGTATTGGTTGGATTTGTTTAGACATAATAAGGGACCATCACGAAATAGAAAGCATTCAGATATTTTGGAAATAGATAATATAAGGGAATTAATTTTAAATATTATTAAAACACATAATGTACAAAATAAGTTACCAAAAAATATTTCAAAAAATCGTCCAAGAGAACATGAAAAAATGACAGAACCACGAATAAGAATGGCCCTATATTCACCCCTAGATATTCACCTCTACGACAAACAAGGCAATCACACTGGACCAATAATAGATGAAAATGGAAATAAAGTAATAGAAGAAAACATCCCAAACAGTTATTATGATATAATAGGAGAACACAAATTTGTAGGATGGGGAATTAGTAGTAATGTAAAAGTAAATCTAGAAGGATATGATAAAGGTTCATACACTATTGAATTAAAAGAAATAAGTGCAACAGAAGAAGGAGAAAAAACAGATACACATCTCACAATGAAAAATCTCCCAACAAGCGAAAATACAAAAGTAACATTCACAGTGCCAGAAACAGGACTTACAAATATCTCAAACTTAACAGCAGACTATGATGGTGATGGCATAAATGATTACACTATTACACCAAAAATCAATGGAGAAGTAACTCTTAGTGAAGGTAAAAGCACAAAAAATACTAGCAATGATAAAGACAGTGATGATGACGAAGATGATGATAAAAAAGAAGATGTTAAGAATAATGATAACGTAGTTATTGATGATGAAAAGGTTCAATCTTCGGAATCCGAAGGTCGAACCTTGGAAAGCGAAGAATTAAACAATGAATCAAACAATAAATCACAAAAAGATAAAAAAGATAACTCAATAACAAAACAAGAAATCAAAAATGATAATGCAAACACAAATCAAAATAACAATATCTCAAGATATATATTAATAATAATTTCATTATTATCAATAATATTTTTGAATATATTTATTTTTAAAAAGTTAATAAAATAAAAATTATGAAAGAGAAAAAAAAATATTGGTGGAGATTTATTGTCGTGATAATAAGTTTTTTAGGATTAATATACGCTTATATAATGATATATTCTGAAGAATTACACATATATGAAATAAGAAATGATGTGGTTATTTTCTTGTTTGGATATCAGAGATATACTGATCCTTTATATTTTATATTTTTAAGTATATTTTTAACTTCAATATTTACTTTTTTCATTTCAGACAAAATTTTCAAAAAATGGCTAAAATTCACATTTTGGTGGTTTTTGGTAGCAATCATTTGGATTGCAATTTTACCTGATAGTGTAAACTTCCTAGCAATTCCAGCGACAAAAGAGAATGTATCAATATGGATGAGTGTGGGATTTGTAATAATAAGCTTAATAATGTTTATTTGGATGAGTATGAAGGGAAAGAAGAATTAGTAGTATTTCTTTTGAGTATGATTAGTGTAGTAATGTGGTATACTGGTAGTAAGAATGTAAAAAATAAAATAATAGTGTGATGAAATTTTATATATTTGTAGTTTTAGTAAGTTTTTTGTTGTCAGTGCATGTTGTATCTGCCAATGTAGTTTTTAATGGGGATTTTGAAACTAACGATTATTCTCAGTGGGAAACTGCCAATAGTGGTTTAAATTGTCCTAATCCATCTACCCAGGCTCACATTGTTACTAACCCTGTACGACGTGGTACATATTCTACAGAAATGATTGTTCATGATGGAGATGAACTTTGGGGAGGAGAAAGGTGTGATCTAGAACGACCCCATGCTTACGATGAAAACAAAGGAGATGATTATTGGTATCAATGGTCAACATTTTTCCCCAGTGATTGGACAAATCTAACGGGGGCACCGGATGATGACTGGTTACTTATTGCCGACTGGCATGCCACGGGAGACCCAGACTTTGAAAATGTTTGTCAGCCTCTTCAAATTGAAATGAATGCCAGCAATCAATTAATAGCCAAAATGTTAACCGGAGACGTAACGGGGTATGATTGTTATGATGGTTCGGGAAGTGCAAATGATTATAGCCAAGTAATAGTTGATGGAGTAGAACTAGGAAAATGGAATGACTTTGTGATACATATAAAATGGACACCGGAAAATACAGGGGTTATAGAGATATGGCACAAGACCGATGATGAAACTTCCTTTGCTAAAGTATTTGAAAAAACAAATATTCCAACAATGCAATACGTAAACAATACAAATAATGTAGATTCTCCAAATTTTATGTTAGCCCATTATCGTTCCTTGGAGCAGTCTCATACCTCTACTCTCTATCATGATGAATTTAAGCAAATGACCAGTGTGCACGACTTGGATGACAAAAATGGAATCTGGTGGCAACCAAAAGCTTCTCAACATTTAACCTGGCAATGGGATTTAAGTGATAGTAATTTAGACACTTCTTTTGATGTTGATGTTTATGATATTGATTTATTTGATACTCCCCAGTCCAAGATTGACCAGTTACATAGTGATGGTAAAAAAGTAATTTGTTATTTTTCGGCTGGTAGTTATGAGAATTGGAGAGACGATGCGGAAGATTTCCCAGAATCAGTTAAAGGGTATGACCTTGATGGATGGGCGGGAGAAAAATGGTTGGATATCAGAGAAGGACTAGGAGATGTTGACGGGAATGGCACATCAGATTCTGTGGAATTGAGAAACATAATGAAGGCTAGACTGGATATGGCAGTGACAAAGAATTGTGATGGAGTGGAACCAGACAATGTAGATGGATATGCTAACAATACAGGGTTTCCTTTAACAGCCAATGACCAATTAACATACAATAATTGGCTTGCCACGGAAGCTCATAATAGGAATTTATCCATTGGACTTAAAAATGATATTGACCAGATTAATGATTTAATTGGTAATTTTGACTGGGCCTTAAATGAACAATGTTATCAGTATAATGAGTGTGATGGTTATCAAACATTTATTACAGCGGATAAACCAGTGTTTGGGGTTGAATACAATTTAGAACCATCAGAATTTTGTTCTCAGGCAAATACTAGCGGGTATTCTTGGCTTAAAAAACATCTTAATCTTGACTCTTGGCGATATGGCTGTGAGGACTATATGTCTGTTCGTGCTGACGTAGATCAAAGCTCTACTATTAATGCCACGGATGCTTTACTAACTCTTAGAAAATATGCAGGATTGGATATGAGTGGGACTAATTGGGTTGATACTGTTACTACTGGAGATGTTAATTGTGACAGTGTAATCAATTCTGTTGATGCACAGTTAATTTTGAAGTATTCTTTGGGATTGGATGTGAGTGGAGATGGATGGTGTGTGAATTGAGATATGATTAATTGTTTGAAATAATTTTTATATGTACAAAAAATATATATTTTTAATTGCAATAAGTATACTTAGTTTTAATCATATAGCTTTAGCTGATGTATATGACGATGTTGATGCATCTGGTGTTGTTGATGATACGGATGTTTCATTAACGTTGAGGCATTCTGTCGGATTGTCGATGGATCAGACTGCATGGAGAAATGGTGATGGCGTAGGAGATGTTAATTGTAGTGGTAGTTCTACTACGGTGGATGCAATGCTTATTTTGAGAAAAACACTTGGTTTAGATCTAAATAATACAACATGGTGTACTAATATTGTATATGGTGCTTTGGGAGACTATACAGTTCTTACACATACAGAAGTAGATGAGGGGAATACAACGGTATACTATCCATCGGATATGAGCCCAACGCATAAAGTACCGGTAGTATTTTTTATGCCCGGTTGGCTTTCGGCAAATCCTCAGGATTATCAAACATTGTTGAATTTTATTGCCAGTCACGGGTATGCGGTAATTTACTCCAAAGATTACTATGGGTCAACAGAAGACTTTATTCAAAGATTTGAAAAGATGCTAGATGGTGCAAATGATATTTTACCATCATTGGATACAACAAGAATTGGTGTTGTAGGACATTCTTCGGGCGGAGGAGACACTTTCAGAATGCTTGAATATTTTTCAAATAAGGGTTATGGACAAAATGGGAGGTTTTTAATGGCATTGGACCCATGGTTTGCTTTTGATATGACAAGTGAGAGGATGAGGAATCTTCCTGTCAATAGTAATATTGTTATTTTGCAATTTGGTGATGATGGTGGAGATACAGATGCACGTATTCCGCTGAGTGAATACGCACTACTAGATTCTATTGATAATAGTAAAAAAGATTATCAGGTTTATAATCAAGAAAATGCCAATCACGGTTATCCTTCTGGAGATAAACCAGTGGAAGATATGCAGGGAGTACTTAAACCACTGGACGCTCTAATGGACTATACTTTTGGTGCGGGTACGCAACAAGCTCATGATGTTGCCTTGGAAGTTGGTAACGATGATCCGTATAATACAGGTTTGCAAAGTGTGAGAGAAATTTTTCAATATCCATATCGTTGCAATAGTCATAAAAATAGATCAGAAGTAATGGATATAGATTATTGTCATCAATATTTGGGTGGAAAAACATATCCAGATGATACTATTTTTGATGATCAACAGGAAGCTAATGTGGCCGAGCCAAATTATTTAGCATCATACATTGATCCAGTTTTTGGTAACAGGGTAACACGTATTACAGATCGAGCAAATCAAAACGCTAATGCGCACAATTACCCCAAAACCCAATCATGGAACGCAGATATGAGTCTCATTCGTTTTGGTTATCGGCTTTATAATGCGGATGATTTTTCTGAGTCACCATTGACAATGAACCAGCATTTACGAGGTAGTTTAACGGAGATGAAATGGTCTTCATATGAACCGAATGTTTTTTATGGTATAGATGTGCGTGCAGATAGATTTGTCTTTATGAAGGCAACTATAGATAATCAGAATAATACTATAACGTATGAAGATATGCCACTAAAAGTACAAGGGCAAGAAGATGAAATTACATTTATGAAAAGTGAGTATGATGAATTGAAGCTTGGTAAATATGAGGGAAATTTAGATTATCAAGACAATTACGTTGTTTTTGCTGGAAGGAAAAAAGATACAAATAGGGTAACACTTATTGTTTATCATTTAAAAGATAATTATGGTACGGACTATAACACTATAGAATCACAAAAAACTTTTAATGACATGAAATGGTATGTAGAAGATGATAATGGAAATTTTAATCCAAATGATAGTTCTGGAGATAATCAAATGCTTGATTGGGCATCGATTTCTGCTCTAGGTAATTATGTGATTGTAAATTATCGTAGCAAAAAAGATGATTCAGAGCAAGAGTATACCATAGAGCAGTATGACAGAGGTCTTAATCATATAAGGAGATTAGCGGAAGATGCAGCGCATGGTGATTTAGGTCTCGATGTCAATGATAAGGAGGTATATGTGCAATTTGGTTTTGGCACTCTTAATGGAGAGGATAATACGGGAATTTGGATGTATCCACTTGATGGGTCTGCTCGTGTACAGCTACTTCCAGATAAATATAACGGAGGACATGTGAGTTGTCGTAATTATCAGCGTCCAGGATGGTGTTATCTCAATACTAGATATTTATGGAATGGTTCTGGAGTTCGAGAAGTTTTTGCGCTTAAGCTTGATGGTAGTGAAACAGTAGAGCGTTTTGCCCAAACCCACAATAGTACTGGTAATTCTGGCTATACACAGGTGGGAGTTTCTCCTGATGGTACTCAGGTACTTTTTGCCAGTGATTGGGGAGATGGTCAATTGCCAGAAGATACATTTTTGGTCACTGTAGAATAATGTTGTATATGTAGAGTTTTGTAGTAATTTCTCACACCTCTAGTCATAAAAAATGTCATTCCCGCGTAGGCGGGAATCCAGTACGTTTTGTATGAATTATATAATTAAAATAAATTTTCAAAGTTTGTAGTATGTTATAATTAAATTATGTTAAATTATATAGGAATTCACTTGTAATTCTAGATTCCCGCCTACGCGGGAATGACCAGGTGTGTGAGAAATTATGTTTTATAAATTTATGTGATTATTAATTGATATGTTATATTGTAAAGACAATATGATTAATCTATAAGATAAATAGTAATAAAAAAATAATGAAAAAAATATATATAGGAATAATTTGTGCATCTTTGATGTTAATTGTAAGCAATATTGCTCAGGCGGCTGAAGGTGATGTTTGGATTACACCAACTACACAAGAAATTGGAGCTAATACAAATTTTGATATTGATGTACATATTAATACGGGTGGTAAAAATTTAGGTGCATTTAATATATATCTTGATTTTGATGCCGACAAAGTCACAATTGATACTACACAAGGAAGTGATGGGATAAGTAAGACCGCAACAACTACAAATTATTCCGTTTTAGCAAATCCAAATGATATTTCAAACAATCATTATAGATTTGCAGGCATTCATCAAGAAGGTATTGGTGGGAATGATGTGCATGTAGTGACAATTCATGCTAAAACAACAGCAAATTTTACTGACTCTGTGACAATAACACCAAGAATAAGTGAATTATCTAATGAACTAGGACATGCTTTAAATAGTGGAAATATGACATATACAACAATTATAAATCCACAAACGCAAGGTTTGCTCTACCGCTTCTGGAGTAAAAAAAACAAATCTCATTTCTACACAGCAAATAAAGAAGAAAAAAACTATATCATAGCACACTATGATGAATATACATGGAAATATGAAGGAGTAGCAAATGATGTATTTACAACTCAAGTATCAAATTCAACACCTGTATATAGATTTTGGAGTAAAAAGAACAAAGGACATTTTTATACAGCAAGTGAAGAAGAGAAAAATTATGTCATAAATCATTATGATGATTATGTATGGAAGTATGAAGGAATAGCATATTATGCATATTCAACACAACAATCAAATACAAAACCAGTATATAGATTTTGGAGTAAAAAAAATAGACATCACTTCTACACAGCAAGTGAAGATGAAAAAAACTATGTAATATCACACTATGATGACTATGTATGGAAGTATGAAGGAATGGCTTGGTATGTCATGGAATAAAATAAAAAACATTTAGTTTCAAATTATGGTTGTATAGATTTAGATTGCAACAAAAATTTATTGTGATACAATGAGGATACCTATAGATTAGGTGTTTTTATTGTATATTTATGAAAATGTTTAAAGAATTAAAAAAACATGAAAATTATAAAGAATTAATTTGGGTTTTAGCAAAAACGGATTTTAAACTTCGTTATCAAGGTTCTGTTTTGGGTTATATATGGGCAATACTTAGCCCATTATTATTGTTTTTGGTATTGAATTTTGTTTTTACAAGTATTTTTGCACAAGCTGCAGGACGAGGTGGTCCAAATCATTATTCACTGCAATTGTTAGTTGCACTTATGTTGTTTGGTTTTTTCTCGGAAGGTACAACCTCAGCAATGAATTCATTGAATTCTAAGCAACAATTAGTAACAAAAATTTATATTCCAAGATGGACAATAATCGTAGCATCAACTATAAATGCATCCATGATTTATATAGCTAATTTATTAGTTATCATAGCATTCTTTGCTTGGTATCATTTTTTGCCATCATTTTTTTCTTTCGTTTTATTTCTGTTTTTTTCAGCTGTTATGTATATAATCATAGTTTCTTTTGGACTTATTACAGCGCCTTTGATTTTGCGTTTTAAAGATATTGGTATGATTTGGGCGGCATTACTCTCAATGTTATTTTATGCGACACCAATTTTTTATCCTTTGACAATGCTACCGGAATGGTCGCACAAGTGGATATTGTTAAATCCTGTAGCTTTTATAATTCATTTTACAAAGGAGTCAATGTTTGAGGGTCATTATGCAGATCCCATACAATATGCATTATTCTTGTCAATTGTAGCAGCTGGGTTTTTGTTTAGTATTTGGGTGTACAAAAAAGCAGAACCAAAAATTGCAGAATATCTATAAAAAAACTTATGAATGATAACAACAACCAACAACCAAATAAAAATAATTGTCATTCCAGTGAAAGTGAAAATCTTGAAAAGACTCCTGCCTCCGCAGGAGTGACAGTTTCAGGTCATTCCTGTGTCAAGGTGAATCAATCTGTGATTGAGAGAGAGACGACCTGGGTTGAAGACAGAAATCTTGTCGATGAGAAAAAAGTTTCACAAAAAAGTAGAGATGTGATTAACACGTCTACTGGAGAAGTAGATAGCGTCTCTACGGACAAAGATTTGCAAAATATAGAAACAAAATATAAAGAATCTGAAAAATTGGAATTAAAATCATCATTTGGAGAATGGAAAGAAATTATCAAAACATTATGTGGTTTTGCAAATGCAAAAGGAGGCACTATTATCGTAGGACTTGGTGATGATGGACAGCCTCTTGGTATGGAGGTTGGGAAAGGTGCTTTGGAAGATTTTTCTAATAAAATTAAAGCAAATACTGATCCAGTATTATATCCTTCAATTAATGTTAAGACATTTGGACTTGGGGAGATTGTAGAAGTAACAATATCAACATCAGATAACAAACCTGTTTTTGCATTTGAAAGAGCATATACAAGAGTCGGCAAGACAACACAAAAATTATCTACAACAGAAGTACGAGCTCTTATAAAAAAGTATGAACTGCCAGATATTGACGAACAAAAACTAGAGGAAAAAATAACAAAAGATGATTTGGATTATAATTTATTCGATGAATTTGCTGAAAATTCTTTTGAAAATATTACAAATGCAGAGTATTGGTGTTTTACAAAGAATAATAATTTATTTCATAATGTAAAAGTAAAAGCAGCTTTATTCAAGGGTTTAGAGTCTATTGATTTTATTGATGAGAAAGTATTTGAAGGACCACTTATAAATACTCCAGATGAAATTATGACATTTATAAGTCGTCATATAAATAAACAAATTAAAATTGAAGGTAAATTACAGCATGATGAGGTATGGGAATATTCATTGGATGCTTTGCGTGAATCAGTGATGAATGCTATCGTCCATAGAGATTATACTGATTCTGGAAATATTCAAATTAGAATTTTTGATGATAGATTAGAAGTGTGTAGTCCTGGACTTTTGCCAAAAACTATTGATATTGATAATCTATACAAAGAGACTAGAAGTATCCCTAGAAACAAATTGCTTATGAAGATTTTTCATAAAGTAGGGTTAATTGAAAATTGGGGAAGTGGATTTTTTCGTATGCGACAATGGTGTTTGAAAAATAAAAATAAAGAACCTATATTTGAACATAGAGGTGGTGCATTGGTAACAACATTTTATAAAGCACAAAATGGCGGAGTAAATGGCGGAGTAAATGGCGGAGTAAATGGCGGAGTAAATGGCGGAGTAAATAATATTGAAAAAATAATTAAAGAAAATCCAGGAATTAATGTTAAGGGAATATCAGAATTAGTTGAATCATCTCCAAGAACTATTGAAAGAAATATTAAAAAATTGCGAGATGAACAAAAAATAGAATTTAAAGGAAGCTCAAAAACAGGTGGATATTTTAGTATAAAATAAAGTAATGAAAAACAACAACCAACAATCAAATAAAACAACTAGAACCTCCCCGCCTTTGAAGGGGGGGATTGAGGGGTGGTTAGAAGATGAAAATCTTGAAAAGACTCCTGCCTCCGCAGGAGTGACAGTTTCAGGTCATTCCTGTGCCAAGGTGAATCAATCTGTGATTGAAAGAGAGACGACCTGGGTTGAAGACAGGAATCTAGCGGATAAGAAAAAACCTTTACAAAATAGTAAAAACACATCGCGATGCGCCTCTACAAAAGATAACGATGGCAGTAGTAGCGCATTGCAATGCGCTACTACAGATAAAAAAGAAATAGTTATCAAAGTAAAAAATGCTTCAAAGATTTTTAGAATTCCTCATAAAAAAATAGATTCACTCAGAAGTATGTTTGTAAATATGGGGAAAGGTATTTCTACTTATGAAGAATTTAATGCACTCAAAAATGTTTCTTTTGAAGTAAAAAAAGGAGAATTTTTTGGTATCATTGGGAAAAATGGAAGTGGTAAAAGTACACTTTTGAAAATTCTTGCTGGAGTATACTCTCAAGATGAGGGTGAAGTAGAGATAAATGGGTTAATATCTCCTTTTTTGGAACTTGGCATAGGATTTAATCCTGAATTGTCTGGAAGAGACAATATATATCTCAATGCAACAGTATTAGGACTTACAGAAAAAGAAATTGATGAGAAATTTGATGATATTGTAAAATTTGCAGAATTAGAAAAATTTATTGATCAACAACTCAAAAATTATAGTAGCGGTATGAGTGTGCGATTAGCTTTTAGTGTGTCAATCCATGCAAATCGTGATATATTGCTCATGGATGAAGTATTAGCTGTGGGAGATAGTAATTTTCAAAAAAAATGCATAGATATATTTGAGGGTTATAGTGATACAAATAGAACTGTAATATTAGTAACTCATGATATAGCTGCAGTGAGAAAATATTGTGACAGAGCAATGCTTCTACACAACGGGCAAATGATAAAAATAGGAGAAGTAAATGATGTCTGTGATGAATATGTAATGAAAAACATGTCAGCGCAAGCTCGTGCAGAATTGGAAGAGACTGAAAGAATGAAAGAAAAAGAAAAAAAGAGAGAAAGGCGAATAGAGAAAGAACAAAGAAATAAGAAAAAAATAAAAGAAAAAAATAAAATTACAGACATTAGGATATTTGATAAGGAGGGTAATGATTTAACGATTTTGACAAAAGGTGATAGTTTCTTGGTGTATGTGTATGTGAGTGTGCAGAAAATAGTGGCAGATTTACATGTAGCCATTCAAATTTTTGATAAAAGTACAAATCAAATGATTTGTGATAATAATACAGCTAGAAATAAATTTGATTGTGACTGGAAAATTGGAGAGAATGTCTTTGTGCTTCTATTTAATAATTCAATGTTTAATCAGGGAGAGATTTATTTTAAAGCATTTCTATATTTCGAAGATAGTAGGGGTATTATTGAAAAATTTTGTGGTGAAAAAGAAGAGTTAAAAATAATTAAAGTGAAGCAGCAAGAAGGGTATGGAGGTGGCATAATGTGTATTGAGCATAAATGGAGTAAGATTGATTAAAGCGTATTATAAGTATTTTTATAGTGTGCACAATTTTATTTTTTGTTTTAAAAAGGAGTTTCTAGTATTACTAGAAACTCCAAGTCTATTGCATGTCAATTATTGAAAAGACAAAGGTAAATCTATTGAGGCACCAAAATTAACAGCTCTCCAAGTACCATCTAATTTTCGTAAATAAAAAGTGTTATCATTTGGTCGGAATACACCAATTTGTGATTTTCCATCCCCATTCCAATCACCAGCTACTGGCAAATCTCCAGGTATACCACAATTACTTAATTCTTCCCAGGTACCATCCAATTTTCGTAGATAAAAGGCTTGAGCACTGGGTCGGAATACGCCAATATCTAAAATTGAATTTCCATTCCAATCACCAGCTATAGGTAGATCTTCAGATGTACCATCAGAAAGTTCTATCCAACCAGAATAAAGTGGTGTCTTAATGTAAAATTTATGTTCATTGGGTCGAAATACGCCAATATTCACATGATTTAAACACGAATAATTGTCTAATAATTCATTTGAATTATTAAAATTTATAGGTGCAATATATATAGAGCATATCCCATGTTCATCTTCAAAGGCTATGTCAGTTGTACCATCTCTGTTATAATCATTGCTAAAAACAGTATCAGTTTCATAGTAATTATCATAGTGGAATATTTTATCCCAACAACCTAGTCCATTGAATCCGTCATTAGCAAAATCTATCATCAGATAACCGTTTGTTGATATAGCATTGTCTCTTAATTCATCTCCATCATAATTGCCATCAACATTTACTTGTGTTAAAGTAGAACTTGCTACTTTTTTTGAAGGACCACTACATTCAGTGGTACTACATGCAACTGCTATAAAAAAATAGAGTGTATTTTCAGAGAATCCATAGAGAGTTCCTAAAACGTGTCCATTTTCGATGTGATTTCCTACATCAACACAGTTCAAACCATCATCCGCTTCTTGTGGTGTTAAACCATAACAAATTTCGTAATGATCTATAGTCTCAGTGTTTGGTAGCCAAGAGAAAGAATAATCTTTCGCATTGGAAATTTGAGGTATTAATAATGCAAAGAAAGTAATAATGTAGAGTAATATTTTCATTTCAACCCCCTTTCTGTTTTGTTGTTAAATAACTATGTTATATTTTCATAATATAATAAATTGTACAATATATTATAAATTTTGTATACTTCATATTAGTATTATTACATTAAGGGATTTTATATAAGTATTTAATATAGGCTAAGAATAAAATAGATATGATGAAGAATAATAATTCAGATTTTTATAATTCAGATTTTTATGAAATGCAAGCTAAAAAGTCTTTTGAATCAGCTCAGGTTGTTTTGAAAATGGTTTTTGATTTATATAAGCCAAAAACAGTAGTAGACTTTGGTTGTGGTAAAGGCACATGGCTTGCTGCTGCAGAGAAGCTTGGAGCATTAAAACTGAAAGGTCTTGATGGGGATTGGATTGAAAAGGAAAATATG
>JALWAF010000046.1:12879-13233 GCA_027016355.1 Candidatus Moraniibacteriota bacterium
AAAATTGATTTTAAGAGTGTTGATTTTGAAAAAAAAATTGAGTTAGTTCAAAAATATGATTTGGCAATTTCACTTGAAGTTGCAGAACATTTGAATAGAAGAGTTGCGGATGAGTTTATTGAAAATCTTTGTAATGCCTCTGATGTAGTATTGTTTGGTGCTGCTATCATTAAACAAGGAGGTGTAAATCATATTAACGAGCAGTGGCAATCATATTGGATTGACAAGTTTAGAAAACAGGGATATGATTGTGTCGATATAATTAGACCTGAGTTATGGCAAAATAGTTCTATAGAATGGTGGTACATCCAAAATACTTTTTTATTTATTAATATAAAAATAAGAAATAATGAA
>JALWAF010000047.1 GCA_027016355.1 Candidatus Moraniibacteriota bacterium
CATATTAACCTCCCCCATTGTTAAAAAATCAAAAATAAATTGATTATCTCATTGTTAAATTAACTTAACTATAAAGTACCGCAAAATCCAAACCTGGTCAATAAAAGCAAATAATTACATCTCCTGGCTATAAAAAATTGTCATGCACTTTAGTAAACTCAAATGTATTTATTTTTTTGCGATATGACTGTATCATAAAGATATATGAATATACATTTTTTAAAGAAAAAAAGATTTTATATATTTACATGCATTATATTAATAGTTATTGCTATTGGATTTTCATTACCTAAATTAATTGCTAAAAATGAACCCGTGCCAACTTTTGCGATGCCTCCATTTATCGAAAAGAAAATTGTAAAAGAAAAGCCTCAAAAAATATGGCCAATACCCGATATGCAAAAAATGAAAACTAATGGCTGTGTAGCAGATGGACTTTTGAGTGGTTATAATCGTACAAGTAAAGATATAAAAGTTGCAACAAATAGTAAATGTTATTATTTTTCTCGTGCGATTGAAACATGGCTTGATGCCCCTGATTTTCGTAAAGCACAAAAAATAATGAATAAAATTGACCGAAATGATGTAATGTATGGAATGTTTATAGCAGAAGCACTTAATAAAAAAGAAAACTATATTTATTATGAAGAAAATCGACATTTTGATTTCTCCAAGATGTGTAAAAAAGGTAGTAAAGATTTTTGGGGAGAACACACTTGTAAACCTTCATTTGATAAAAAAGAATATCGCATTTATCTAAAACAAATTACAAGGGAAGCAATGGATATGGGTATTCAAGTTTTTCTCTTTGGACAAATCTATCACCAAGAGGAAGATTTGGATGAGCCCTGGGCACCAGCAATTATTGAGGACATGAGAAAATATGCAAAAAGCAAGAATATGCAAATTATAATTGGAGCCCAAACAAATGATATAGATGATCCAGATTATTTGAGATTGTTTGATTTTATAGAAGGTGGTGTTGGTTTGCACATTGATGGCACAGTTGAAGAAACTCCCTGCTTTTCCAGATGGTATAAAAAAGAAGGTGACTGGTGTTGGGCGCTACTGTGGAATGAGAGATTTAAGAATAATGCAAAAAATATTTTTGTACACCTTGATTGGAGTGCTATCAAGGGTGATGACATGAGCACATTTGCAAGAATGAGTACAGAACTTCGTCACCAAACACTCTATAATTTATATCACAAATTTAACTCACAAAATATTGGATTTCTTATGCCAATTATCTCTCCTCTACCAAAAGACAATGGTGGGTGCCATGGTCCTCGCAAAAGTTTTTATTCTCCTAGTATGAAATATGATTGCAAAGACTTGGATGTCATTAATAATATTCTTCCATAGTACTTCAAATACTTATAAAAACAACTATCGTAATATATCTAATATATGTATCCCTTTATTACACGCGCATTTTGACTAAGGGTACGATGATCAACCACGCCCCATCCTTTATAATTCATTTCTGACACTGTTATTGTATCTTTTCCTACAGCCTCTACAATTGCAACATGACCATACCTCGCATCTTCTGTAGTTACAACTATTGAGCCTACTTTCGGCTTTTTGCCAGTCTTTCTACCTGCAGCACGTGCATTATATAACCAAGCACCAGCATTTCCTCTCCACGTGACATGTTTTTTATTTGCCACATAATATGTACAATATCCATATGGAAATTTATTTCCAGTTTTACGTTTTTTTGCACTGTTTTTTACTACCTTACTGCCTAGATTTGTACTACCGCTACCAGTCGCTACATAATTACGTGGAGCAAATATTGGATCTGGTTTTGGCTTAGGTATGTCTTTTTGAGCTCCTGGAATTAAAATTTCCTCCCCTTCTTTTAATTCACCATTTGCAGGTAGTTTATTATAAGCAATAATGTCAGCTTTATTTACTTTATATTCTTTAGCAATTTTATCTATAGTATCATTTGATTTAATTTTGTATTTTAGTCCTGAAACGGGCAATATAAAAACTGTATCTCCTGGCTTAATATCATCTACGTCTTCAATTTCATTTGCCCAAAAAAGCGTACTCATTGTAATCCCATGTTCTTGTGCAATTGTGCTAAAAGTGTCTCCGCTTTTTACAGTGTACAAAATAACATCTCCTTCGTTTTCTGGATCATTAGCAGCATCCCTTCTAGGTGGAATAATTGTGGCATCACTAAGCAACTCCTCATCTGTATTAGATAGAAGGGCTAATTCTGTTTGCGCTTTAGGACTTTCTTTATCCTTTGACGTAGTAATATATGTTTTTGTATCGTTTATTACACCACTATCAAGTACAATACTATCTTCTTTTTGTGTTAAAAATGCTGTTTTTGAATCATGTTTGCTCCAGTGTCCTACTAAAAATGTTTGATCATTTGTGTTAGCAGAGATATTACCAAATGTTACAAGAGTCGCTATAATAACAATTACTGCAAGACTTCCATTTGTGCGAACAAATTTTCCAAAACCAAAAAATGACCGTCTACGAAAAGAATTTACGATGACATTCGTAACTATATAAAAATATTTTTGAATTTTTTTAAGTCTATCAATAATAAATCGATAGATTTTTTGAAAGCGTTTTATACGCAATAATTCCCTTTATACAACTTAACTACGTAAGGCAATTGCATTTACAGCTCTTGCCATCTGTAGAAGTCTTATTTTTTAAGTGTCATTCTATTATAGACATTTTTACAATTTTGTCAAAACAAAAGAATTTTTAGAATAGTAATTTTTAAAATCTAAATAATTTACTTATTTAGATTTCCTCTACAATCATCATATTAGTAGTACCAGATTGACCAAATGGTATACCTGCTACAATAACAATTTTGTCTCCTTTTTTAACAATACTTCTTTCTACTAAAATCTTTTTGGTTTCGTCAACTGTTTCAGAAACAGTATGAAATCCTCCAATACGCTCAGGATAACAACCATAGGAAATCTTTAATTGTTTAATAGTTTTTGTGTCAGGAGTAAGAGCAATAATTTTCTGAGCTGGACGATAACGAGAAATTTTACGAGCGGTGTAACCAGATTCAGTCAAAGCAACAATGTATTTTGCCTCTACATCCAAAGCAGTGCGAATAACACTACGAGAAACAGCATTTACAGTATCCTTAGTATATTTTTCATTATCTTTAACTGATTTATATTTGATTTCCTGCTCTGTTCTTTTAGCAATTTCTGTCATCATTTCTACCGTCTCTACTGGAAAATCTCCCACCGTTGTTTCAGCACTTAACATAATGGCATCCGCTCCATTTAAAATAGCATTGGCCACATCAGAAACTTCTGCCCTGGTTGGGACTGGATTTTTAATCATTGATTCCATCATTTGAGTAGCAACAATTACTGGTCGTCCCTTAACCTGACATTTTTCAATTATCATTCTTTGCAAATGAGGAACTTCCTGAGCTGGAACTTCTACTGCTAAATCTCCACGTGCAACCATAACAACATCAGTAGCAGAAATAATTTCATCAATATTCTCAATAGCTTCCGGAGTCTCTATTTTAGCCACAATCTGAGCGCGGGAATTATTTTTCTCTAGGATTTTTCGCAACTGTAAAATATCCTTAGCCTGCCTGACGAAAGAAATAGCTACAAAATCAACATCATACTTAAAGCCAAACTCCAAATCTTTTTTATCTTTTGACGTTAAAGCACTAACACTCAACCGAGCATTAGGGATATTAACTCCTCGCCGAGAACGAATCATTCCGCCATTTACAACCTTTGTAATAATTTCATTACCCTTAATCGCAGTAACTTTTAACTCTTTTGTCCCATCATCCAATAAAATCTTTTGCCCTACTTCAATCTCTTGAGGAAGTTTTTTATAATTAATATAAGCTTTCTTTTTGTCGCCAATTATTTTTTTGGTAGTTAAAACAAACTCTTGTCCCCGTTTTAAAAGAATTTGGTCATCAGCAAAATCACCAATTCTAATTTTTACACCCCCCAGGTCTTGCAAAATAGCCACACTCAAACCAATTTCTTTTTCTATCTCTCTAAGATTTTTTACCCGAGCACCATGCTCCGCAAAATCCCCATGAGAAAAGTTTAATCTGGCTACATCCATTCCAGCTTTCATTAATTTCAGAAGTTGTTTTTTACTCTCCGTTACTGGACCAATAGTAGTT
>JALWAF010000048.1 GCA_027016355.1 Candidatus Moraniibacteriota bacterium
TTTATGTTCAATTTCAATTCTTTCTCTTAATGTTAGTGGTTTAGCACCGCTTTTCTTATTATTTTTCATATGACCTATATATTAGTTATTTTATATAGGTGTTGCAACTAATTCTTGAACTTAGACATTTTCAGTTTGCTCAAGTAATTTTTTCATGATAATATATACTAAATTATTAGCATAAAATATATTATCAAATATTCGCATTTTATGCAAATTAATGTTTTTATCCGAAAATAACTTCGCATAAAAACCAGTTATCGGAAATAACAAAAATTTATTTACACTTATGGAAAGATTCGAATCACACTACGAACCAACAGAACAATACAAAGAGCGCGCCGTCTTTTTAATACCAATTGACAAAATTCGTGTTGCCGAAAAACAGACTCGTAAAGTCTCAAGGGATAAAATTGAGCGGCACAAACAGCGTCTGCTCAAACACGATGATGACCTTTTACCAATAGACGCTCATGAATTAGAGGATAATACTTTTATTATCGACGGCAATGGCAGGCATCGTTTTTTCGCATACAAAGAATTAGAATATACTTCAGTACCGCTCAACATTAAAGGAAGAGAGGGTTTCCAGCCAACAAAGGTTAAAAAAAGACGGCGTGCCGCTTAATACTAGAAAGCAAATTTTTGTTACATCCGATAACAGCGTGTATGAGGTTCAAGAAAAAGTGTGTTTATAATTTTTAAAGGTTGCACTTTTTCTTTCACCCAAATTTCGCCTCCTATATCGTAAAATAATAAAGAGGTCGGCGAAACTTCTCATACACGCAAACGTTATGTAAAGCATTTTTTTAATAAATCCCCAATTTTCTTTCTAATCTTTCCATATATTCATCGCCACAACTTTCTCTCATTCTTGCCAGTAACATTTCTACTGATTTTAATTTACAGCTTGGTAGCTTGTGCACATATTTGTATTTTTTGTATTTTGGATCCCAAAGATTACGAAATGAAAAATACAAATTTATAAATAACTGTTCCAAAATTCTATCATATTCCTCAACTTTTTCTTGTGGATGTTCATATTCAGGACATCTCAAATGAAATGTTAATGGTCCTAATTCGTTTGTTATCATTTTGACAGCTGAATAACGAATTGTGCCATCATCACTATCTAGTAACATAAACAACCAATGAAAAAGAAAGTCACGCTCTAATTCTTTATCGTGTAAATAATATATCGTAGCAATAGCTCCTACAAAATTCTGCTTTCTCCAATCCTCATTAATATTTTGATATGTTATAGGTGCATTTTCAATTTCTTTTGCTATGTCTTCGAATTCTCCTTTCTTATTTTCGCCAGAAGAATACAAAACTTTTCGCACTTTCTTTTTCGCCTCTCTACTATCCTTTTCATTACCTGTTAAAATAATGATAAAACATTGTTTAATTGTAATCATAAATTATTATTTATAAATAACTTAAACTTTCGGCCTATATTGCAAAGCCTCTGCTATATGATTTTTTGTAATTTGTTCGCTTCCCTCTAGGTCTGCAATAGTTCTGGCTAATTTTATCATTCTGTAATATGCTCTTGCGCTTAAGTCTAGTTTATCTGCTGCGCTTTTTAGTAATTGTTTTGTTTCTTTATCTAATTTACAATATCTTTTAATTTCTATTTGATTCATTTCTGCGTTAATTTTTCTTGAGTTTTTAAATCTTTTTTCTTGTGATAATCTCGCTTTTTCTACTCGTTGTCGCACTGATGCGCTTTCCTCTGCCAAATCATCATTATCTAATTTATTTACGTGGATTCTTGGCACATCTATATGCATATCAATTCTATCTAATATTGGGCCAGAAATTTTTTGAGTATAGCGTACAATTTGTGCTGGTGTACAAGTGCATTCTTTTTGTTCATCTGTTGCATAGCCGCATAGACACGGATTCATCGCTGCAATAAGTGTAAAATTTGCTGGAAATTCAGCTGAAGTCTTTGCTCGTGCAATTGTTACTGTACCATCTTCAAGTGGCTGACGAAGGTTTTCCAAGACTGCCCTAGGAAACTCTGCAAATTCATCTAGAAATAACACGCCTCTGTGAGCAAGAGTAATCTCGCCTGGACGAGGATTTGTACCACCACCTATTAGAGAAACTGCTGAAGCGCTATGGTGAGGACAGCGGAATTGCCTAGTACGAATCATTTGTTCATCATGTGGTAACTGTCCCGCAACTGAATAAATTTTTGTTATATCTAAAATCTCATCTTTTGTAAGCGGTGGCAAAATGGAGACAAAAGTTTTTGCCAAAAGAGTCTTACCAGAACCAGGAGGACCATGAAAAATAACATTATGTCCTCCAGCAGCTGCGATTTCTAATGCCCGCTTAGCATGTTCATGTCCTTTTATATATTTAAAATCTAGTGTTCCATTATAAGTATTATCTTCTGTATCCAACTCTCTATTTATAATAGGCTCTAAAACTTCTTGACCACTCAAATGTAAAACCAACGAACGTAAATCTTTCACTCCTATAATATCAATTCCATCTACAATAGAAGCTTCTTCTACATTAGCTTCTGGCACATAAATTTCTTTTATTCCTGACTCCCTAGCAAAAAGCGTAATCGGTAATACTCCATTTATACTACGCACTGACCCATCAAGTGCCAATTCTCCGATAAATAATTTATTCTTAACATCAAAATTTAATTGCCCCGTAGAAATCAAAAAACCAATTGCGATTGGTACATCATAAATAGGGCTTGATTTTTGCAAATCCGCAGGCGCTAAATTTACAGTAATACGTCCACATTGATGTGGTGGTTTAAATCCACTATTTTTGAGAGCACTAGAAACCCTGTCACGAGATTCTTTGACAGAAGTATCCGGCAATCCAACCAATGTAAAATTATGCAAACCACTAGCAAGTACATCTACTTCAACTTCCACAAACTCCCCATTAAGCCCAACAATAGCTGACGACAATATTTTTGATGACATATATCAACTCAAGAATTAATAATGAATGATTTGTTTAAGTATGTAGTATTTTTATATTATCTGCAAGTACTCAAAGTAGTGACCAGGTCGCTAGGCCTAGCGACCTGGTCACTTTTTATTTTCTAATCTTTCTTATCATTTTTAAAACTCATCCAAAACACAATACTCGCTCCCACAGTAATACAAGTATCTGCAAAATTAAATGATGAGATATTCAAAAAAGGCACATAATCCACCACACATCCATAATGAAATCTGTCTATTGCGTTACTGATTCCGCCAGATAAAATTAAAATATACGGAACTTGTATCAAAAATGACTCTGTAACATGTCTCCACCAAAAGTATACCACACACAAAATAAGAAGTCCCCACATCACAACAAATATTTGCTGTGGCAAAACAAGTCCAAACGCAATTCCGTGATTACATAAGTGTTCAATTGTTTTCGACTGTAGGACAATCTTTTTTATAATTTGATCAAATACAATAAATATTCCCATCAAAAAAATCCCACCGAGAACCACGTGAGATTTTTTTTGTGTATCAAAAAACATAAACTATTTTTTTGCAATATTTGTCCGTGCTGCTGGATATGCTCTTAATCTCTCAATATCTATATCTTCTCCAGTTTCTTCATCTTTACCATAAGTACCATTCTCCATTTTTGCAAGAGCATCTAAAACATCCTTTAATTGAGTTTCCAAAGATTGTTCTAAAGCCAATCTATCTGCATACTCTTCCACCTCTATTGCATTTTCACTTTGTTCATTTCCTATATCTTTAGGAAACTCAGCTTCAAATTCACCCTCCCCAACTTTTTTTGCAAACTTACTCAATTCCTCCTCCAATCGAGTTTTTTCTTCAAGTAATTTTGCCTTCAATTCTTCTAAAGTTTTTTGATCCATAATATTTAGTGTTTAGTATTTTAGTAATTTAATTACTTTAATATATTCAGTGTACCAAATTCAATGTTCTAAGACAAGGTCCAACCTAGTGTTGTCAATTGTAAATAAAAATGTCATACTTCATTACTAAATTAAAATGTCATACCTGGGAAAAAATTAAAAAATTAAAAACTTTTAAATTCGACTTCTTTCTTTAAATT
>JALWAF010000049.1 GCA_027016355.1 Candidatus Moraniibacteriota bacterium
AAAGTATATCGCAAAATTAAAGAGGGTGAAAAAGAACGTATTCAGATTTTTGAGGGCATGATTATCTCAATAAAAGGTGGTCAAAGTAGTTCTCCAATGATAACCGTACGAAAAGTTTCTAATGGTGTAGGTATTGAAATTATAGTACCAGCATTTTCTCCAACAATAGAAAAAATAGAACTAGTAAAACGTGCAAAGGTACGTCATTCAAAACTTTATTATGTACGAGATAAGGCAGCGAAGGCATTACGTTTTAAATTTACCGATAAATCAGAAATAATAGAAGATGTTGCTGAAGAAAAAAAAGCTCCTATCAAAGAAAAAGAGATTGAATCAGAAAACGCTACTCCTGAAACTAAAAAAGATTCTTCTGAAAAATAATTTACAACAACTTATTGTAATATTAGATCTGTAGTGACACTCCTTGTGGGTGTCACTTCAATATTTAAATAATATTCACAAAAACCACATTTTTCAAAAGTTTACAAAAATACAAAAAATCCTTACAATAATTAAATAAGCCCAGATGGTGGAATTGGTATACACACATGGTTGAGGGCCATGGCTTTCTATAAGCATGCGGGTTCAAGTCCCGCTCTGGGCACAAGTATTGATTTATTATATAAAAAGTGTATAATAAAATCTGTAGTTTAAATATGGTTTTGGAAGGCAGATTAAAAAAATATTATATCCTCTATCGATAATTTTAAAAGTATGCACGCTTAGCTCAGTTGGTTAGAGCACTTCGTTTACACCGAAGGGGTCGTGAGTTCGAGTCTCTCAGCGTGTACGTGATGTTTAAGGAAAGTCTGCTAATTTGGAGTTTTACAGACTTTCCTTAAAAATATATGCCGAGGTAGCTCAGTGGTAGAGCAAAGGACTGAAAATCCTTGTGTCGAGAGTTCAATTCTCTCCCTCGGCACCATATATTTTATAAACATTATCAATTAATCCCTTATTGGGATTTTTTGTTTGACGAAATGAAAAAAAACATATAATATATTTAAGTGACTACAGTATTTACCTAGGGACTATAGCTCAGTGGTAGAGCACGCGACTCATAATCGCTTGGTCGCAGGTTCGAACCCTGCTAGTCCCACATATAAAATACACTGCGAGTGTCGTATAATGGTTATTACACCACCTTGCCAAGGTAGAAATGGCGGTTCGATTCCGCTCACTCGCTCAAATTAAACAAAAACTACAGAATTAATTCTGTAGTTTTTGTTTTTCCTATAGAATTTATTATTTACTACATTTATCACAAAGACAACCTTCTTTTTTAATTATGTCATTTACATATTCTTCTCCATAATCAAAAGTAAATTCTTCACCTTTTTTAATGTCTCTGAGTGCATAAAACATTATTTGTTCTTCATCTTCTATAACTGCTTCAATATTTGGTTCACATGAATGATTAATATATCTTGCTGTATGTTCTCGTCCTGTACCATCTAACACTATTTTATCATTAAGTGTAAATAAATATCTTCCACCTTTTTTATCTGATTGTTCATGTGTAAGAGGTTCCCCTGTATATTCAATAATAAATTCATCTTTTTTGAAATCACGATTAGCAAAAAGACCTAAACCAGCATTAGCTCGTCCCACACGATAATCTTTTGTTTCATTTTTACTTTTCATAATATTTACTATTAAAATTTATCTAAATAATTCAATAATGCACTAAATCTGTCTGGATATCGTGCTTTAAAATTATATTTTTCATCATTTAATATAAAATCTAACTCTTTTGCATGTAAATAAAAAGTATTTGGATCATATTCTTTTAATTCTTCTAAATTTAATTTATGTTCATTTTTTGTATAATACCGAGAATCTCCTACTAATGGATGTCCAATATGAGCCATATGCACTCTAATTTGATGTGTGCGACCTGTTTTTGGCTTCACCTCTACTAAAGAAATTGTAATTTCACTCGAAAGTGTGTATTCTCCCAATACTTTAAATTCAGTCTGCGCTTCTTTTGCATCACCTTTATACTTACCAAAAGCTATTTTTTGCTTAGTATATGACGTTGCTCGAGCTATTGGTGCGTCTATTATACCATTATCTTTATCAAATGAACCAAAAACTAATGCGTGATACGTTTTTTGTATTTTTCTTTCTTGAAATTTCTCTTTTAAATTTTTAAATGTTTTTTGATTTTTTGCCACAACAAGTAATCCTGTAGTGTCTTTATCAAGTCTATGCACTATACCTGGACGTTCCATATCTTCTCCCACTGTGGAAATTTCTGGAAA
Organism: Candidatus Moraniibacteriota bacterium; assembly: GCA_027016355.1. Taxonomy (GTDB): domain Bacteria; phylum Patescibacteriota; class Minisyncoccia; order Moranbacterales. Next base: position 2,265 of record JALWAF010000049.1, read on the forward strand.
ATGTGCCAAAAGCGCATTTACAAGAGTTTTTTCACATTCTCTATGGCTAGGGTGTATCTGTAAACCTCTTTGCTTATTAATTATTACAAAATCCTCATTATTTTCAATAATATCTAATATTATATTTTTATTTGGTAAAATTTTATCATCTATTTCCTCTATTTTACCAATTTGCACCTTTTCATTACCTTTTAAATGATAACTAGGCTTAATTTTATCATTATTAACAGTAATTATAGAATTTTTGATCATTTTAATAATTTGACCACGTGTAACATCATTTAATAAACTAACTACAAATTTATCAATACGCTTACCTTTATCTTCTTTTTTTGCTTCAATTTCCTGTAATTCCATATTTTTCTTTTTAAAAAAGATTAAATGTAAGTATATACCAAATAACACTATATTGCAATATTTATTTTTTATAAAATAAATAATGTTATTTAGTAGGGATAAACCTGTGTGTCTATCCAAAATAATCATTTAAATAATGTATTACATACCATTATCCACAAATAAATATGTATAACTTGTGTTTATGTGGATAACTTCTTGTGGATAATATTGTATATTATTGTGGATAACTAATATCTTTTGTGGATAACGTTCACATTAATTACATTATTTACTTATCCACATTTCATAACACATATTCACATCTTTATACACAATACACTTTTTTACCTTAAAAATACACTTTTTTCCACTTATCCACTTATACATAAACTAATAGTAATAATGGATTATATATAAAGTAAATAATATATAAAAAACAATATTTAAATTCTTAACTAAATATTCTTAAAAATACCACTTACTTTCATTGAAATAAAAGGTTTTTCATGTTAATATATATAATATGAATGATTTAAAATTACAAAAATTTATATCACAAAAGGCACATTTAATGTGGTACATTGATGAAATTGAAAAAGTATCTAAATCTAGTATTGTAGAATCTTTTTTAAATTATGGTTCTTGGGATGATATACAAGAATTGATAAAAATTATGGGAAAAGAGAATATTTCTATAATTTTCAAGAAGCAATTAAAGAATAAGAGAATAAATTATTCAAATAAAACAAAAAATTTTTTTTCACTTTATTTTAATAATAATGCATAAAGAAATATTAAATAAGAAACAAATAGAATTATTACCATTAATTCATAATTTTAATAAAGGATTTGGTCTTGTGGGTGGTACTGCTATCGCATTACAAATTGGTCATAGAGAATCAATTGATTTAGATTTGTTTAGTTGTAATGATATTAATAATGCTAAGATTATAAAAATTATTAAAGATTATTTTGAAAATAATGTTGATTTACAGATTATACGTGATGAAATTGGTGAGTATACTCTTTTTATAAATAAAGTTAAATGTACTTTTTTTTATTATCCATTTAAAATACAATTTGATGTAGATTTTGATAATATTATTAAAATGCCAAATCTTATAACACTTGCTGCTATGAAAGCTTATACACTAGGTAGAAGAGTTAAATGGAAAGATTATGTAGATTTATATTTTATTTTTAATAGATATTCTTTGCAGGATGTTGTAGAAAAATCAAAAGAAATATTTGGAAATGAATTTAGTGAGAAAAATTTTAGAGAACAATTAAGTTATTTTGAAGATATTGATTATACAGAAAAAATAATATTTAAAGAAAATTTTAAGGTTTCAGATGAAGAAATAAAACGAAAATTACAAAAAATAAGTATTTCATAAATATAAGTAGTGGACGGTCGCGACCGTCCACTACGTGAAAAGTATAGAGTTTAATTT
>JALWAF010000050.1 GCA_027016355.1 Candidatus Moraniibacteriota bacterium
CTCTTTGAGTGAAAGAAATTTATAAAGATAGCCCTAATTATTGCAAAAGAGTGTTTTTGGAATTTTTAGGATAAGTTTCTAATTTTATAAATAGTCTTTGTTTATTATTATGTCAAAAGAAAAATCAATTGATGTCGTTGTACGTAATCTTTGGGGGAGTTGTGAAAATTTATATAACATGACCAAGAGAGACATAGAAGAGTGCAAGCGTCGTGGAGTAGAAGACGAAATAGGCACACTACAATTTAAAAAAAGTTTGATGGGTGGTGTACAAATGTCTGCAAATGATTTTCGAGATGCTTCTCTAGCAATAATGATGACGATTAAGGAAATAAACAAAGAGCAAAAAGAGCTAAAAAGTGAAACAAAAAAAGTGAAACATACCGTTGTTACTGAAAGAATGATTAGAGACGCAACAAATCAAGAATTGCGTGAAGAGAGGAGAGCTGGCGGTGAGACTGATTATCATAGAACGATGTTTAAATAATAATTTAATAAATATATATGACAAACGATATAGATACAATGAATAAAATTGTTAGTTTTGCAAAACGACGTGGCTTTGTGTTTCCGTCAAGTGAGATTTATGGTGGTTTTGGAGCGGTTTATGATTTTGGTCCATATGGGACAGAATTAGCAAAAAATATACGTGAATTTTGGTGGAAAAAAATGGTACAAGAAAATGATAATATAGTTGGATTAGACAGTAGTATATTTATGAGTCCAAAAGTGTGGGAAGCTTCTGGGCATGTGGGTGGATTTAGCGATCCTTTGTCAGAATGCAAACAATGTCATACGCGTGTACGAGTAGATCATTTATTGGAAGATATTGGTGTGTTTGCAGATGAAAAAATGACAGAAGGAGAAATTAATGAATTATTATTGGAAAATAAAGAAAAATTACGATGTCCAAAATGTGGTAGTAGTAATTTTTCTGAAGCAAAAAGTTTTAATTTGCTTGTGCAATCAAATTTAGGGAATTTTACAAGTGATTGGAATAAGGAGCCAACATATTTGCGAGGAGAAACTTGTCAGGGAATTTATGTGAATTTTAAAAATGTGCTGGATAGTACACGAGTAAAAGTTCCTTTTGGTATTGCACAAATCGGCAAGGCGTTTCGTAATGAAATCACAGCTCGGCAGTTTATTTTTCGCAAGCGAGAATTTGAACAAATGGAAATGCAGATGTTTGTGCACCCAGATGATGCAATGGATACGTATGAAAAGTGGAGAGAAAAGAGGTGGCAATATTATCTAGAAATGGGTATCAAAGAAGAAAATTTGAAATGGCACGAGCATGAGAATCTAGTTTTTTATGCAAAAGCTGCGTGGGATATTGAATATAAATTTCCATTTGGCTTTAAGGAATTGGAGGGAATTCATGCTAGAGGTGATTATGACTTAACTCAACATGCAAAGTATTCTGGTAAAAAGCTAGAATATCGAAATCCTCAAACAGGAGAAGTATTTGTGCCACATGTTGTAGAGACTTCTGTTGGATTGGATAGAACATTTTTAGCAGTGCTTACTGATGCTTATGTAGAGGAAAAATTAGAGGACGGTAAGTCTCGGACAGTGTTGAAGTTGCCTGCAAATCTTGCTCCGATTAAAATTGCTGTTTTTCCACTTATGAAAAATAAGCCAGAGCTTGTAGCAAAAGCGCGGGAAGTTTTTGATGAATTGAAAATGAAGTATATGTGTGAATTTGATGATAATGGTAATGTGGGAAAACGGTATCGTCGTCAAGATGAGATAGGAACTCCGTACTGTATTACAATTGATTTCGACACACTTGAAACCGGTGTAGTTACAGTACGTGATAGGGATACTATGGAACAAGAAAAAGTAAATATTAAAGAATTACCAAGTTATTTTAGGGATATTTTTGATAAATAATGTTGGATGTATTATACAGTTAGAGACTCTTTAATAAAAGCGTCATGGGAGCTATTCAAGTAATTAAAAAGATATTACTTCAACATAAAATTGTTGCAATATTTTTAATGATGGGTGTATTTGTTTGTATTGATTTTATGTCATTTAAAATTAATCAGCATGGTAGTATATATGTTCAACTAGTAAAAAAATATTATTTTAGTTCAGTCTTACAAGAGTCAGAAAATTTTTATAAGACATATAATGTTCCACTGCAAACCGATGAGTTTGTGATGTTGCTTTGGCTTTGGCCAGAGCGAGTACAATCTTTTGAGAGAGCATTTAAAGTTGACCCATTTTATAGAATTTATAGCAATGAGTGGAAAATTGATAATTTTAATATTGTTCGTAGTGCTGACTCGCGCGAAGAAGTAGCTGATTTAGTCAAGATGTTTGGTAAAGAGGCAATGCTATATGAGGTTGATAAGAGTTTTAAGAAAATTATGACAGACCCTACAGATGATATTGTTTTGAAGGCATTGTATTGTGATGATAGCGGATATGATGATTTTGATTATAAATTACTAGGTGTTATTAGAGACAATGAGGGTGGATATGGAGACACACATTATTTGTTGAGTTTACTTTTTTTGGAGCGATTGGGGTGTGTAGATATAAACACACTTGTACAGGATAAGCAAAATGTTGTTCATAGTATATTAGTAGCAGAAATGAAAGATCGGGAATTTAGTGATTTATTTGTGGAAAGGATTGTGCTTTTGTATTGGGCAGGATATGGTGAGGATGTTAAATTTAGCTGGATAAATAAAGTGGCAAGAAATATTCAAAAAGATGGAGGATGGAAAGACAAGGATGCAAATAAAAGTGATCCGCATGCTACGGGACTTGCGTCTTTGGCAATAAAATATTTTATTGAAGACTTTCATAATAGACAAGTTTTGATAAAATAACGTTTAAAAAAGTTGACGAAATACAAAAAAGCCTATTTAATATAAGTAGATGATATAATTATTAAAAATAAAAGCTTATGAAGAAAATGAGTTTAATTACAAGTTTATTTGGCATATTTGTTTTTGTGCAAAATGTATATGCAGAGTGCACTCTTAATGGAGAGGTTATCCCATGTGAGGATATGCCAAAGTGGCCGTTTGCTTTGATGGGATTGTTTTTTATAGTTATGATGTTATTTTTAGTGTTCTGGATTTGGATGTTAGTTGATGTTATTCGAAATGAAAAAAATAATGATTTAATAGTGTGGTTATTAATATTGTTTTTTGGTAGCTTTCTTGGTGCAGTTATTTATTATTTTGTACGAAAGAGAGGACGTGTAACACAAGAAACAAATAATACAAAAACAAGTGCGGATGTTTCTAATTAGTTTAGTATGCACATATGAAAATAACAGTAGTTGATAAAAGGTTAGCACGTAAAAAGTGTGTTCGTGTTACTTTTGATGAAAAAATTAGAGGGAATAGATTTATCGTTAATGATAAGGTGGATACATTAGAGATTAAAGTACCAAAAAAAGAAGAGATGAATATGCGTAAGTGGATTATTTTGGTGCGTACAATTATTCAAGAAGCAAAAAAATATAATTTAAAATGTATAGAGATTGTCTGGAAAGATTTGGTTAATTTTGATAATCTCGATAGTGAATTAGGGCAGATTTTTGCAGAAGCTGTATATATGGCGCATTATGAATTCCGTAAATATAAGACACCGCCAAAAGAAGGATTTGGAGATGTTGCAGAAGTTGTTGTTATCGCGCCAAAAAATGTAAAAACACTTAAACGTCAGGATATAAAGAAAGGTATTACAATTGCTACTCAAGTGAATTTTTGTAGAGATTTAGCTAATACTCCTGGTTGTGATATGACTCCAGCACAGTTTGTGGGAGTCGTGCGTAAAGCGATTAAGGGCACAAAAATTAAAATGCGTGTCCTTGATGAGAAACAGATGAAGCGTAAAAAAATGCACGGCGTTCTTACTGTTGGTCAAGGGAGTAAAAACCAGTCGCGGTTTATTATTTTGGAGTACACTGGTACAAACCCACGACAAAAACCAATATGTCTAGTCGGAAAAGGTGTAACATTTGATACTGGTGGAATTGACACAAAGCCACATCCATATGCACTTGATATGA
>JALWAF010000051.1 GCA_027016355.1 Candidatus Moraniibacteriota bacterium
ATATTCATAACTTCCTTCTTCATCATGACTAACTTTAAATTCATAATTTGTACCTTCATTAAGTCTGTCGATATGTAATGTTACTTTTGCATTATCTGATGGGGTCTCTTTTAATTTAATTATTTCTTTTGTATTATTGTCTAGGTTTTTTGCTTCTACTTTGAATTTTTGTTTGTCATTATAACTTTTGTCCACTTCTACTCTTAGGTCTACTGAGTTTTCTGTTATATTTTTTATGTTTATAGTTTTACACTTATCTATATTTTTTTCTGGATTTTTTGGGTCTATTGGAGTATTACATGATGAATCTGGTTTTGTTTTGTAAGTGAAATTATTTTCTGTATTATTTGATTGTATTGTATATGTTGCTTCCCATTTATCTAATTTTGGTGTTATTTGGTTATCTGTTGTTTGAAAAATAAATTTTAAACATATTTTAGTATTACTTGTGCTGATGTCACTCAAATCAATATTTCTGTCTGTTGTAGCTGGAATTAATGTTGTTGTACAATTTTTATCTAGTATTTCTGTTTTTAATGTAGTGTTGACATCGGACTCGGCCGTTATATTTAAATCATCCCATTTCTTTATAAAACCAGATGTATTGATTATTGTTTTATATTCTCCATTTGAGCTATATCTCAACGGATCATATGTGCCATCTAAATTATATGCTGTAAAAAATACATCATTACCTCCATTTGAAGTATATTCATCTGTTCCACCTGTTGCGTCAAAATTTACAGTTCCTGAATAAAAACCGGTCACAAAAACTTTATCATTGTGCACCCATGACTTTATTGCAAAATCTTCACCATCAAATAATCTTGTCCAAGCATGTGAGCCATCTGCATTATATTTTACTAAAGATGGTCTACCTGACACATACAAATTACCAACTGAATCAACTGTTACCCCGTTGCCACCTCCGTCAAATGTTTTTGTCCAAGCATATGTGCCATTTGCATTATATTTTGTAAGAAATCCGCCTCCGTCTGCAGAATCATGCACGTCAACACCACCATCTGTATTAAAATTCACAGAATCGGAAAAAGAACCTGTAATAAAAATATCATTATTACTATTTACAGTATTACCAAATCCATGATCTTGACCAATTCCGCCAATTACTTTTGTCCAAGCATATGTGCCATTTGCATTATATTTTGTAAGAAATATATCATCTTGTCCATTTGATGTATATTCATCCGTACCATTATCATCAAAATTAGCAGTGCCTTCAAAATATCCCGTTAATAGCACATTATCGTTCCCATCAATTGCCAAAGAATCTGGCGTCTCCTCTTCGTTCCCCCCAAATGTTTTTGTCCACACATATGAACCATTTGTCCTATATTTTGTTATAAATATATCACTATTACCTGTCCATCCAACACCACCACTAGTAAATCCAGTTGCCATATGTTCATCTATGCCACCAGTATCATCAAAATTCACAACTGTATTGAATGTTCCTGTAATAATTACATCACTATGTGAATCAATTTCAATATGTCCGGCAAACTCTTCACCACAATCTTCTCCATTATTTTCATCACATAACCCGATCACTCGTGTCCATGCATATGAACCATCTGCATTATACTTTGTAAGATAAGCATCTGAAGAACCATGTGCAGTCCTCTCATCAGAACCATTACCCGCATTAAAATCAACTGTACCTGAAAATCTCCCAACCACAAATATATTCCCATTTGTATCAAATGTTAATGAATCAGCATCATCCCAACCAGTTCCTCCAAATGTTTTTGTCCATGCATATGAACCATCTGCATTATATTTTGTAAGAAAAACATCCAATCCACCATTAGATGTGTGATTATCAATACCTGAACCACTGTCGAAATCAACGGTGTCTTCAAAAAAACCTGTAATAAAAATATTTCCATCATTATCTGTAGCAATAAAAGATCCTGAATCATAACCATTCCCACCAAAAGTATGAGCTCTCATGGTTCCCGGCAAATAATCCAAAGTTACCATACCGTTTCCATCATTTACAACTCGCGTATTTGTCAATGTTCCCACAAACTCATTTTCAAGGTCTTCTTTTTTTGTAATGTCTTCCCGTAAAATCATTTTTAATTCAGTAACACTACAATCCTTTCCTTCACTATCAGGAACTGGTACATAATCCCAAGAAACTCCATTATTATTTGAATATAAGAATAGGGTTGTATCTGGATGAGCACTTTCTTCAGAACCCACTTCATAACACTCGCATTCTGGAATTGTTTTTATAAGTGGCACCGTAAGATTCCACTCCATATCTTCCAATTCTTGTGAAGATGTTGTAAATGCAGTGCCATGCATTGTTGCACTCAGATGTAATCCATCTTCATGTGGTCCTTGAGTTATGCCAGAAAAATCCTCATAATTAAATGCTATTGCCAAAACATTCGATAAAGTTTCTCCTGGATTCAATGTTATTGTCGTATTTGGTACACATGTGACCTGTTGTCTGATATATGGTTGTGGAGAAGTTGTAACAGCATGACATGTCCATTCTTCATCGCCATTACTTATTTCGTCATATTCCAAAGAAATCGTATCAATAACGAGATCAGTAACAGTTAAAATACCAGACTCATCATTGGCAAGAGAAAATTGTGCTTCATCCTCACCAGGTGTCGGCATACCATCATAATATTGAACAGTTGTTGTATCAATTCCAGAAATCGTTACCGATGCATAAACCGGCGCACTAAACAAAGTAAAACCACATATAATTAACAAGAAATGGATGTAATTTTTGCACATATTTTTCATATTTTTACTCCTTTAAGAACAAAATTGCCAACAATCCTCCATACAACTGCAATCTTCCGTTCCACCCCAATCGCATACACCATCGCCACAAGAACCGCCACAATCTTCTGGACAAAATTCTTCATCCTCATCACCATTACATTCACCATCACCACACATCGCGCAATCTTCTGGACAAGAATCTCCATCCTCATCACCATTACATTCACCATCACCACAAACTGCACAATCTTCTGGACAAGAATCTGGATCTTCATATTCTTCATTACACTCACCATCGCCACACCATTCAATATTATATGGAATATCTACATTATTATTATATAAAATATCAACTGTATTTGTACCTATGCCTGACACAGTAGATTTCATATTATATTTTCCAGCTTTATTTGCACTGAAAGCAACATCCACATACTTAGATGTATTCTGCGGAAAATATGTACTGTATGTTTTATCGCAAGAAATGCCATTCACAACAGATGTGCATGCCCAGTCTGTATCTGTAACTGTTAATGTTACATCTTGTGGCACATCAATATTAATATGTGCTGATTCCATATTATCAAAATAAGTATTTTGAATTTCAATTTTACAATTCACTTCCACATCAATATTTGCATCAACATCATGACATATTGGCAGTTCTGTCGCCCGCACTGTTGCATGTGTTAGACTCACGAACATAATTATAAAAACAATATATGCAATCCAACGAAAGGTTTTTATTTTTTTCATGTGATAAAAAATAAATGTTTAATTTATCTACACTTGTATTATATCATATATAAATAAAATATAAAATTATAATTACAAATGCATAATAAAATTAACTTAAATTATTTATGTAATCTAAACTCTTGTATAATAAAATTGTGGCTTACTTCTAAACAAAAAACAATGTGGTAAACGGTCATAACTGTCCACTACTTATATCAATAAGTCCGGATATTTTATAATCACACGTAGTGGCAGAACAGTGTTCTGTCACTACAAAAAATATATATTTACTCAAAATCTGGCTCTACCCAAAACTGGTGTTTTTTATTTTGCTCCTCAACAAGTTTTTCTAATTTATCCCAATTTTGTTTTTCATTTCCTTCATCAAACATTCTGTTTATATCATCTCCTGTAATTCCTGCGTACAATCCCGCTATTTCATATCTTACGCCCTGATTATCGTTTGGGTTCATTTTTAATAGTGCTCTAAATATTTCTATCGCTTTTTCATCCTCTCCATTGTCCCAATACATATCTCCCATATATTGTATAGCTCGCATATTTGCACGGTTACTCATGCATCCCCACAACATTTCTTCTGGCCACTCAGGGAATTCTTTTTTCACTTTTTCAAATGCTATTTTAATCGCTTCTTGTTTTCGTTTTTCATCTCCTTTTACTGAATAAGCACTAACTAGTCCGACATAAGTTTGCACATAATCATCATCCAAAAGCAAGGCTTCTTGCAATAACTCAATTGCGCTTTCCCAATCTCCAACATTTAACTCCTCCATCGCATCATAATATAATTCATCTTTTTGTTCCATATCCACATTTAAAACTGTTTTTAAATCCATTGCATTTATTTTTTAAAAACTATTCTTATTTATTAAAATTATATTAAAAATATAACACACCCCTGCATAAAAAACAAATGTAGTGGACGGTCATGACTGTCCACTACATTGTATAAACAAAATAAAAACCACTATCCAAAATTTCGGACAATGGTTAATTTCTATCAATAATTTATTTGAGCATGAATTCTACTATTTCTATAAAATTATTCATACCTTCGATTGTCGAGGAATTCTCGTGAAACTGTTCTATGTGTTTAATGTTAATACCCAATTCATTACATAATGCTACTATTAGCATACTGCTTTTTGGGCTATGCTCAAAATATTCACTATTAATTAAACGAATTCCATATACTTCATCAGCATCTTGCAACTCTATAAGCTTTACATACAACCGTTTCGCTTCAGCAAAACGCTCTTGCTCTCTTATTAATTGCTTGAGCCTGATTGGTACTAGGGCGTTGAGCCCAAAAGTGGCGATGGTGTCTTTAGTCACTTCATCTTCAAGTCCTTCATATATATTTTTTGCAACATCCAAACAATCAACAAGCGCCTGCTTTGTCAACTTCTCAAACACTTCTCTTTCCATGACTTCCTCCTCTGAAAAAAAATAGTTAATTATGATGTAAAAAAAACTTCTTTAATTCTATCATCATTCCATGTTGCCTTAGACTTGCTGAAACCTACACAATCACGATTAGTGGAACAGGTTCCGCCAAATTCCACAAATCCTCCTTCAGGTACATACTTGTGTCCATGATGTACTTCTTGTAATTGAAGGTCAATATCAACCTCACCAATCGCAATTTGTGCTTTTCCGTCAAGCTCAAATGGCTCATCAATGTCTTTGGGAAACCGATCTGGTGGTGCAATGATGACGATGAATTTGTCATCAATTCTGCCAAAGAACATCAATCGCATTCCATCTGGAATATTTGCCACTTTATAAGTCTCCGAATCTGAATCATAAATTACTTTCATAACTGATTTCTCCTTGTTTTGTTAAATAACATTTTTTAGTTCTTTTGTGCCACATTTATTAACACAAATATGACTGTTAACTATACACCTAAACCGAGCTATTGTCAAATATAAATTTGTATGCTATACTCACTCTAACAAATTAAAAAGTCCTTATGTATCCCGCCGTTTTTGTCTAAAAACATGGATAGGATACAATATTATTTCTATTTTAGAAATATGCAGGACTTTTGTATATTTGAATAGAATTTTTTAATTTTTTAAAAAAAATTAATCCACTTTTGGTGGAAATTTTAATTAGTAACATATGATATTCTTATGGAATACGAACTAATGTTCCTTATTGCGGACAAAGACAGGTCTGAATTTGATCGCATCAAAGATGAGGTGAAAAAACTTGTAGAAACTGCAGGTGGAACTTGGACTGGTGAGTCAGTTGAGTTTGAGAGAAAGCTTGCTTATGAAATTAAGCACAACTGGAAAGGTACATATTTTGTACAACGTTTTACTTTACCAGACGCAGATGAACGTGAGGAAGGTTCAAATGTAATCGGAGATATCACAAAACAACTAAATTTAAACAAAGATATCTTGCGTTACATCATCGTAAATGCTGCTGAGTTACCATCACTTGAAGATTTTGCAAAAGAAGCGACAAAAGATCCGCGGGAACACAAAACTGAACTAAAAGAAAAGGGAGAAAAAATCGATGGCAAATTAGAAAAAGCATTAAAACTTTAACCCATCTAAAAAACAAATAATATGAATGTAAACAAAGCAATAATCGTAGGTCGCTTAACTCGTGATCCTGAAAAACGTACAACTCCATCAGGCACAACCATAACTAATTTTTCTGTTGCTACTTCAAGCAAATGGAAAGGTCAAGATGGTCAACAAAATGAAAAGACGGAATTTCATAATGTGATAGCCTGGGGTAAAAGAGGTGAAGTAATTGCTCAATACATGACTAAGGGACAAGAAATTTATGTTGAAGGTCGTTTGGAAACTAGTACATGGGATGACAAAGAGACTGGCAAAAAAATGTACAGAACCGAAATTGTAATGGAAAACTTTGAGTTTGGTTCAAAGCCTGCAGGAACAAGGGGAGGACAAAATAATTATAACAATGCTGAGCAAAATCAAACTCCTGCAGCAACTCCAGAGCAACCTAAAGAGGAAGAAATTCCTACAATAAATCTAGATGATGAAGCAGATGAAGTAAAAATAGAAGATGTACCTTTTTAGTAAAAAATTAAAAGCTCTTAAAGCGTTTCATGCTTGAAATAACTTTTATTTACTTTTTACTCTATAACAACTTGATAAAACTTAATAAACTTTAAACTAAATTATTATGCCTAAACGAAAAATCAGAATTGGCGACAAAACATTAGATGCTATTGATTACAAAGATAGTGTATATCTACGTCGATTCTTAAACTCACAAGCAAAAATTTATCCACCAAAAAGATATAATGTGGATGCATATTCACAAAGACAAATTTCACGAGCTATCAAACGAAGTAGGCACATGGCATTACTTCCATTTACTGTGAAATAAATTGTATCGGCGAACTAGCGTTGTTCGCCTTTTACAATTCCAACTTATACTACTAACTGACAGATACGTAAATCTGTCACTACAAAATAAAATTATGTTAAATATCAGTGATTTAAAAACAGGCAAACAAATTGTATTGGATGGAATTCCATATGCAATTATATACAATGAACACTCAAAGATGGGACGAGCTGGAGCAGTGATGCGCACAAAACTAAAAAATCTCAAAAATGGAACTGTCAAAGAAAAAACATTTCAAGGTTCTGACAAAGTTGAAGAAGCAGATATCTCAAAATCAAAAGCTCAATTTTTATATCGTGAAGGAGAGAGTTTTAACTTCATGGATAACACAACCTATGACCAATTTACAATATCACAAGATGCCATAGGAGACTCCAAAGATTATCTAACTGAAGGTCTTGAGGTAACTATGCTCAATTTTAATGATAATCCGATAAATGTAGAATTACCCGTCAAAGTAACACTAGAAGTAACAGAAGCCCCTCCTGGACTCAAAGGAGACACTCAATCTGGCGGAGACAAACTTGTTACAGTTTCAACAGGTGCAAAAATTACAACACCTCTATTTATAGAAACTGGTGACAAAATAATTATCAATACAGAAAGCGGCACATATGTTAGTAGAGCTGAAAAATAAACTGGATTTATAATAGAACTCACATTCTCAAAACCCAGTCTAGGATTAATCCTAGACTGGGTTTTGCTTTAATTAAGTAAATTGAATTATAATAATGCCTTTTGTTTAAAAAATTCCTTTACGTCAGGGGTCCCTATATAACATTTATTTTGTGCAAATAAAAATGGCACACCAATTTTTGTTTCATTTAATTTACATATTCTTGCTGCTTTTTTCATTATCTGTGCATTTTGTTTATTATTCCACACTTCCAATTTTTCAAAAGAAACTTTCTGTACAATATTATTTTCATCAATATATTTTTCTACATCAGCACAATGCGGGCATCCATCACCATAAAATAATATTATACTTTTTTCATCTAGCCTTGTTATATTGCCTGTATCAACATCTTTGCTCTGGCCAGCAAGCCAAATAAGCCCAACTACAACAAATATCATAAGAATTCCAACCCAAATAAACATTTTATATTCTTTCATAAACTAGTATTTAATATTTAACTACACATATTCAGTATATCAGCAAAGTTTCAAAAATAAAAACAAATATATTATTGAAAATATTTTAATTTAACGAGACAAAAATCTATATATTAAGCACTCAACATGCCACACTTATTATTGTAGAGCTAAAAAATATTGACATTTATCAAAAATATGCACATAATAGAGTACTTGCTTTATTAGAAATAATTTGTTTTATGTCTCAAAAAAAATCAACCACAACAAAACTAACTCTACATGCTCGCAAAAGCATGGTGCATGCTGAAAAAATCGCCAGTGCTACTGATTCTACCTTAATTGCATTAGAACATTTACTTTATGGTATTTTTTTAGAACGTGGAAGTGTCGGAATGACAGTTCTTAAAAATATTGGACTGTCTAAAGAAATATTTGAAACACATATTTTTACTGATAAAATTGCTAAAAAAAAGACCCTTTCTAAAATTAAATTGTCTAATGAAGTAAAAAAAATCATTACCAATGCTCATGCTCTAGCTGCTGAATTTGGTTACAATTATGTTGGGACAGAACACTTGGTATATGCATTATTAAATACACAAAACTCAACTATTCAAAAAATTCTAGCATCTGCAAAACCTAAAAAACAAAATAACCAACCAAATATATCTCCCCAAATGCCAAGTGGTCATCCTGGATTGTTTGGCATAGAAAATCTTTCTGCATTAATGGGTGGTGAAGTAACAATAGACTCTCAACTAGATCAATTTTGTACAAATATATCAAAACAAGTTGAAGAGCCTTTTATCGGTGGTAAAACAGATATCGAAAGAATTATCACAATTTTGGGACGTAAAAATAAAAATAACCCTATGATTATAGGTGAGCCTGGCATTGGCAAAACTGCAATTATTGAACATATTGCACATCTTGCCAAAAGTCCTGACGCTCCTCATTATTTATATGGCAAAGAAATTATCACACTTAATCTTACTTCACTTGTTGCTGGGACGAGTTTTAGAGGTGAATTTGAACAACGCCTCAAAAATATCATTACAGAAGCTGGAGAAAATCCAAATATTATTTTATTCATAGATGAAATTCACACAATTATTGGAACTGGTAATACTGGTGGTAGTCTTGATGCTGCAAATATACTAAAACCTGCTCTTGCCAGAGGAAGTGTGCGTATTATCGGCGCGACAACATTAGGAGAATACAAAAAACATATTGAGAAAGACCCTGCACTTGAACGACGTTTTCAAAAAGTTATACTACAAGAGCCTTCGTTGGATGACACACGGAAAATACTCAGCGGTGTGAAAAAAACATTTGAAGCACATCATAATATTATAATTCCAAAAGATGCTCTGGATGCAACTATTGAGTATAGTGCCCGATATCTGCCTGAACAGTTTTTTCCTGACAAAGCACTCGATGTGCTTGATGAAACGGCTGCGCGCTTGCGTAATGTAAATACAAAAAATAATTCACAAAAAGAAATCATTTCTCTTGAAAATGATCTTCAAGAAATTATTGCCCAAAAATCAACATTAATACATAGCGAACAGTATTTAGAAGCATCTCGATTAAAGGCTACGGAAGACGCACTGAGGTGTGAGATTAGTGCATTACAAGATAAAATGCAAAAAGAAATAAAACAAAACAAATTATCCATGACACGTTCGGACGTGGCAGAAACAGTTGCACTGCAATCAAATATTCCTAAAGAAAAAATTCTCCAAACAGCAACCAAAATTTTATCAGAAGCATCAAAAAAACTCCGTCAACAAATAATAGGTCAGGATACCGTTATTTCAACAATTACTGATACGCTTTTACGTAGTGCAAGTGGAATTTGCAATGAAAATCGTCCCAATGGCTCATTCCTATTTTTGGGCACAACTGGTACAGGTAAAACCCTTACTGCAAAATTACTGGCAGATAAATTATATGACAATACTGAAGCATTGATTCGTATCGACATGAGTGAACTTATGGAACGTCATCAAACTTCAAAATTACTCGGTGCGCCAGCTGGCTACGTGGGCTATGGTGAAGGTGGTACACTTACAGAAAAGGTTCGTCGTAATCCTCATAGTGTTGTATTATTTGATGAAATCGAAAAAGCTCATCCTGATGTATTTAATATTCTTCTTCAAATTCTTGAAGATGGAACATTAACTGATGCAAGTGGTAGAATAATTAATTTCAAAAATACAATTGTTATACTTACATCAAATATAGGTAGTTCTGAAATAAGCAACATCAAAAATTTAGGCTTCAACAGTGAATCAAATACTGCAAAAACATATGCAAAAAAAATTAATACTGCATCTAGAGAAATACTTTCTCCAGAATTATTATCTCGTTTAGATCATATCATTATATTTAATCAATTAACTAAAGCTAACTTTAGAAAAATTACACAAATAGAATTAGACAAATTAAAGAAACGACTCAATACAAAAAATATTACACTAACATTTACAAATCATCTCATAACACACATTGTAAATAGTGTAGTAACTAAAAAAAATGGAGCTCGTGATGTACGTCAATTTATTCAAGAACATATTGAAGGAAAAATTGCACATCATATCATTGCACATCCAAATAATACAACTTTGAAAATTGATTATATCAATGACAACATCATTCTTACATAAAACAAAACTTGTTTTATCTACAATTCAACAAGCCGTCCTTGATGGATTATTCCCTATTTGCTGTTTAGGTTGTGGAAAATTTGATGAATGGATTTGTGCAAATTGTCACAGCACTCTACCTATTATTACAGATCAACATTGCCCAGTATGTAAAAAACATATAACATCTAACGGAATAGTATGTCCACAATGCCACAAAACAACAAGAAAGTCTTTTGATGGTGTATTTGTTGCTTCCTATTATCATGATAAATTGCTCAAAAAAGCAATTCATTATTATAAATATCGTTTTGTTGAAGATCTTTCGGAACCACTTGCCTTATTATTAGCTCAGTCTATCCAAAACTCAACATTAGTAACTCCTGACATAATTATACCCGTACCACTTCATAAACGCAGATATCGTTGGCGAGGATTTAATCAGGCAAGTAAGTTAGCAAAAAAACTTGACTTACAAATTTCTGTAATTACTGATATACTAATACGTGTACGTTACACTGTGCCTCAAGTAAAAATGAAAAATAAAAATAAACGTCAAGAAAATTTAAATAATGCTTTCATCGTAAAAGATGCATCACAGATTGTAGGAAAAAATATCTTACTAATTGATGATGTGATGACAACAGGTGCAACTCTCACAGAATGTGCTCGGGTACTTAAAGTGGCCGGGGCAAAAACAGTTCATTGTCTTGTGCTAGCACGAGAATGATAACATTTTCACTTTAAAAAAATTATAATAATTTAAATAAACAAATGCAAAAAATAAAAAAAATTCTCTTTTTAATTTCTCTTTTAATTCCAACATTACTAACGGGTGTCTATATTTATGCATTTTCTCCATCATTTGTTTCTGTGCCTACAGCAAATAAGGATGGTTCTGAGATTTTACCTACAGAAACATTCACAATTACATTTGATAAACCTGTGGAAAAATCCTATTATCAAAAAAAGATTTCTTTGTCTCCACGCACCCCTATGAAGGCAGTCCTTAGTGATGACCATACTCAAATCACTATAATCCCAACACATGGATGGAATATCGACACAACATATACAGTGAGTATTCCTGAGGGACGCGCTAAAAATTTTACACAAATAGGCAGTACGTCATTTAATTTTACAGTCACTGACTATCCCCATGTAATTGATGTAATTCCCCATTCTGGCGCAAAGGATGTGCGACTAGATATCGAAGACCCCATAACAGTGCAATTTGACAAATCAACAGAAGGCTTTTATATAGATTTTAATCTCAATCCACCTGTTCCAGTAACATATCAAAACAATACCCAAAAAACACAATTCAAACTTCTACCTAAAGAACCTTTAAAAGCCAATACGACTTACACCCTTACACTTTATGCAAAAGCAGATAACACAACCGATGATAATTATGTTCCCATACATACAACTACATTTACAACACTTCCCCCAAAACCAAAAACATGGACTGAAAATTTACAAGATAGATTAGAGGAAGCAAAAAAATTTACGACTCCAAGAATTACTGAGGGAAAATATATTGATATAAATTTAGCGACTCAAATTATGACAATATTTGAAAATGGAAATAATAAAGGAACTTTTCTGATATCCTCTGGAAAACCTGGAATGAACACTCCAAAAGGAGCTCATCAAATATATAATAAACATCCTCGTCCATGGTCTAAAAAATATGGGTTGTATATGCCATATTGGATGGCTATAACACCAAGTGGAAAATATGGAATACATGAATTGCCTGAATGGCCAAGTGGCTATAAAGAAGGTCAAAATCACCTAGGTATCAAAGTGTCTCATGGTTGTGTACGTCTAGGCGTCGGGCCTGCAGAAAAAATATATAATTGGGCAGAAATTGGCACGCCTGTAATTGTCTATTAAAATTTATTATTTCTAAAAAATACTTAGAAAATTAACAAACAAATCCAGCTCTATAAAAGCTGTTTTTGTTTAATGTATAATATAAAAATAAATATTATGTTACTATAAAAATAAATATTATGCAAAATATATTAACTAAAATTCAAGAATATTTATTATACACTTTTATAT
>JALWAF010000052.1 GCA_027016355.1 Candidatus Moraniibacteriota bacterium
GAGTTGCACGATTAGATAAGTATTCTAGAGTATTTTTGGTTGGGTCTTCTATTACTTCAGCTAGTAGCACATTTAATATGGCGCCAATTTGTGGACTAGGCTCAAAACCTAAATCTTTAATCATTATATCACCGTTGAGTTTTAACATTTTTACACTTATGGGATCTTTGGAAACTTTTTCTACCATGTATTCAAAGTGGCGCAGTTTATAGGGCTTTGCTTTTGGAGTGCCAGAGCCAAGTCTGTCTCCAATTCGCACATCCATTAAATCTTTCATATTTTCAAGTCCAACTTTTTTGATAAGACGCCTCACTGCTGTTTCAGTAACTTCATCAACATTATAATAGAACATATGATTGCGTACTAGTAGTACTGTTTTTTGAGTAATTTTAGTAGGAAATCGTAATCGTTTCATAACAGTTTTAGTAATTCGTGCACTGATGTATTCATGATTATAAAAAGTGCAATTTCTGCCTTTGCCACGTTTTGATTGAGGTTTGCCAATGTCATGAAAAAGTGTAGCAAGTCTTACTTCAAGCTTTTTGCTTGGACAAGTATCAAGTGCTTTCAAATTGTGTTCCCATACTGTGAGAGTGTGGTGATGATTTTGTTCAACTCCAATACCTAGTTCTAATTCTGGTAAAAAATGTTGTAATAGTCCAGTATCGTGAAGTATCTGCACTCCATGACGTGAATGATTGCTAAGTATGATTTTTATAAATTCATCCCGCACTCGTTCAATAGAAATATTTTTTAATAATCTATTTTTTTGTTTTATGGCATCAAATGTATTTGGCTCAATAGTAAAATTGAGTTGAGCAGCAAATCGCACAGCACGCATCATTCGTAATGCGTCTTCCTCAAATCTCTCCGTAGGATTACCTACAGCTTTTATGAGTTTATTTTTTATATTTTTTTGTCCTCCAAATGGATCTATAAGATTGTTGTTTATATCAAGGGCAAGTGCATTCATTGTAAAATCTCTACGAGCCAGGTCCTCCTCTAGAGTTTTTGCAAACTGCACTTCATCAGGGCGTCTATTATCTGAATAAGTTGACTCAATTCTGTATGTTGTCACTTCAACAATGTCATGTTCTCGGTCTTTTTTGCCAACTTTCAAAAAAGGTTTCACTTTTACACCAACTGTGCCAAAATCATTTTCATAAAAACTATCAGGAAAAATCTCTTGTACTTGTGGGGGCTTTGCATTGGTGGTAATATCCCAATCTTTTGGTTCGCGGTCAACAGTCATATCACGTACACAACCACCTACAATATACGCCTCAAAACCAGCATCTACAAGTGCTTGCAAAACTTCTTTTACTTCTTTGGGAATAGAATTAATCATATAAGTATACTAGCGCAAAATTTTAGTAGTGTACAGACACGTCTGTACACTACATATCATATCATGTTAATATATAAACATGACAAAAATATATACAAATAATTTAAACTATTGTTGCAACTCTTGTTTAGAGAGTTGTTGATTTTGTATTTAAAACATTATTTGTTGCAACTCTCAAAAAATTATGAGAGTTTTTTTATTTTTTAATTATAATAATATGATTTATAACAGTGTAATAGAAATGATTGGTAATACACCAATGATAAAAATAGATAATATATTAGACAATGACAAAATAGAGGTATTTGCAAAATTAGAGGGACAAAATCCTAGTGGTTCTATAAAAGATAGAATTGCACTTGCAATGATAGAGCAAGCTGAGAAAAGTGGAAGTTTAACAAAAGATAAAATAATTATAGAACCAACGTCAGGCAATACAGGCATTGCACTAGCTATGATAGGAAGTGTGAAAGGGTACAAAGTTCATGTTGTGATGAGTGATGCTGTGTCGGCAGAGAGGCAAAAAATGATACGTGCTTATGGTGGAGAAATTATTCTCACGGATGGGAAATTGGGTACAGATGGAGCAATAATGCACGCACATAAACTTGTAAAAGAAAATCCCAGTAAATATTTTATGCCAAATCAATTTTCTAATGAATACAATAAATTAGCTCATTACAAAACAACAGCAAAAGAAATATGGTCGCAAATGAATGGAAGGATTGATTATTTTGTATCAGCGCTTGGCACGTCTGGGACAATTATGGGGGTAGGGAAGGGACTAAAAGAATTTGATAAAAATATAAAAATAGTTGAAGCTCAGCCTATAAAAGGGCATTACATACAAGGACTTAAAAATATGCAAGAAGCGATTGTGCCTGAAATATATGATGAGGAAATGATTGATATAAGCATACAGGTAGAATCAGAACAGGCTTTTAGCATGGCTAGAAATATTATGCAAAAAGAAGGAATTTCAATTGGGATGAGTAGCGGTGCAGTTTTGAACGCTGTTGTACAATTATCTAAACACCTAAATCAAAAAAGTCGTATAGCGGTTATTTTCCCGGATAGAGCAGAAAAGTATGTAAGTACATCTCTTTTTAAATAAGACTATACTTAAAAATTGTAACTAGCAGAATATACAATAAAATTATCTAAATATTTACTAATATAGTACTAGATTCCGGATAAATTTGCCTTTATTGGCAGGCAGGTTTAGTTGCATGTCTAATATCTCGGACAGGCACATAGGCACTGTCCCTACCAAATAGTATTTTCTGGAACGACAAAAAACAGGTAACAAAAGCCTTTTTGAGGTTTTTGCCTTGGGGTAAAATATGCTTGACAAAAACTATATGTCAGGGTATATTTAAGTACACTAGTTTTTTGACAAAAAAGTGCTAGGATATACAATCCTAGTATAATATTAACTTGTCAGTTGTTGGTTAACTGGCTAAAAGAAGGAGAGTGTATTATGAGAAAACTCTGTATAGGAAGCATCGCATGTATTGCGATGCTTATTTTGGCAAATGTCGCAGTCGCAACCCCACTGAATAGTGGGAGCTGGGGCGATGATGTAGTGGTTGATGCTAACGCATTGACCATTGAAATCAACCCAAATCAATCATGGTATCAAAACGCAGATTATCATGGTGGATGGTTTCAGTTTGAGTCCATTTCAGAGGTAACATTTGCAGAGGACCTCTGGACATGGGATTCAACGCCCTATGATGTATTTTTTTCAGGCATTGTTCAGGCAGATGTTCTGCCAGACATGGAGACATTAAAAGTTTCGGCAAACAACACGTTTGCTGGAATGTCTTGGCAAGATAATATGTTAGAGTTTGCTTCCATCGAAGCAACTTTTGGTATTAATCCAGCAGAACCAGTATTCGTCTATGCATTTTGGGACACGCAGTCTCAGATGTATAGCGATAATGGCTGGGGCTCAGGTGGAAAAGTAAAAGTTTCAACAACTTCTGCACCCGTGCCTGAGCCAGCAACAATGTTGTTGTTTGGTACGGGTCTTGCTGGTCTTGCTGGGTTTACCGGCAGAAAAAGAAAAAAGGAATAGAAAAAGGAGGGAAACTTCTGTATACAAAGTATGCAGAAGTCTTTTTAATTTATAAATACTTGACAAAATATAGTTATGGGTATATATTCATAATATAATCATTAATATATAAATATATGCCAAATAGAGATGGTACAGGGCCACAAGGAAAAGGTCCAAAAACAGGACGAGGTCAAGGTTGTTGTAGACAATCTTTTGACAATAATCAACAGCAAGATGTGACTGATGATAAAAATCAAACAGATTGTGGTCGTGGACAAGGTAAAAAACCATGTAGCAATATGATTCAAGAAGATAATATTAAATAAGGTTATATGTCAAGACCACGAAGAAAACGACGATGTAGATGTGCGCCAGAAGTATTTTTTTATAAACCACAAGGCGTACATCTGCAATCACTTGAAATTGTAGACATTTCTCTTGAAGAATTTGAAGCTTTGCGGTTGCGTTATGTTAAAAAATATAATCAAATAGAAAGTGCAAAAAAAATGAATACATCACAAAGCACTTTTCAACGCATATTATCTAGCGCATTGGAAAAAACAAGTACTTCAATTG
>JALWAF010000053.1:0-3107 GCA_027016355.1 Candidatus Moraniibacteriota bacterium
TGAATTACTTCAACCAGAGTTCTGTCGCCCATTTCATTACACGCACGAATGACACGGTTCATCTTTTGTTCCATCTCCGCATCACCGCGTTGCACAGCATTAAAGTCCAAGCCTTCTTCATTTTCACCTTGAAGCATGGATGAAGCTGCACCACCGCCAAAACCAACACGGTACGCTGGACCACCTACCTGAACAATAAGCATGCCCTTTTCTTCTGGCTCCTTTTTGGTGTGGCGAGCATCAATCTGACCGATGCCTCCGGTAAACATTATGGGCTTAAGAAATCCCCAACGCTCACCATTGGACAAGCGCATATCGAATGAACGTGCGAATCCTTGAATTACCGGCTCACCAAATTTATTGCCATAATCCGATGCGCCATCAGATGCATCAACAGCAATTTTGAGTGCGCTTGCCAGATTTGTCGGACACTCATAATTCATTTCCCAAGGCAATTCATAGCTTGGGATACGCAAACTGCCTACACAATATCCAGCTGTCCCGGCAATTGTAAACCCACCCTTTCCAGTTCCCTGGATATCACGAATTCTTCCACCTGTACCAGTCTCTGCTCCAGGAAAAGGAGCAACTCCTGTTGGAAAATTGTGAGTCTCTGCCGTAAGCAGTAAATGATAAGTTGAACATTGTTGAACAAACTTGGAAGGTCTCCCAGGTTTTTCTGGCACGATAGTTGTAACATCGGTGCCAAAAATCGCACTGGAATTATCCGCAAAAGCAATCACACTGCCTTTCGGATTTTCCTCAAGTTCACTCTTCACAAGTTCAAACAAAGTTTGTTCCTGTCTCACACCATCAATAATTTGAATTCCTCCAAAAAATCCATGACGAGAATGTTCAGAGTTAGCATTGTTAAGATCCATAATCTCCACAATGGTCGGATTACGACCATGTTTTTTGACAAAATAGTCATAATAGAAATTACGATCCCATTCATCCATAGAAATTCCAGGTATGCCTTTAAGGGCATCAGGACCACCACTAATCATATCCACCTCATACACTTCTTCTGGCTCAATGCCAGTATCAAATGTAGTAAGTGGTTCTTCATAAACCATCTCCGTCATACGATCACAATGAGTTGCAATAAAGTTTTCAACATCATCATTGTCAACAATATAACGCCGAGAACACTCAATACGGGTTATCATCTCAAGCCCCACATCACGACAAATCGCAATCATATTAGACGACCAAGATGTTTCAACATTAAGTCGTGGACCAATTTCCACAACTTGAAACCCAGACTCAAACGTGGGTCTTAATTCAGAAACAAAAGTTACCAATTTGGAAATAAAGCCCTCGCAAAGTAATGCTATTAAAGTCTCTGTCTCATGGCTACGCATAGTCCCCAAAAATTCAACATTAAAACACAATTCTTCACGACCACTGTTGCCAACTTCCCTAAACAATCTCAAAACACTCATTATCTTTCTCCCTTGCAAAATTAATGTTTCAACAAAACTTTTTTGTTGTTAAAGGACAATGAAAACAAAAAAGATAGTCTTTTACTCTAAAATGAGTTCAAACTACCTCCTTGCATTAAAGTATTGCAGAAAACGCTCTAAAAAGCAATATTCATACCATATAATAATAAATATGTCATACAACAAAAAAGTTAATTAATAGCTATCAATAACTAACATTTTATCATTCTTATAAAAGCAAAATTTTACAAAAACAAAATCCCGCAAAATAATTTGCGAGATCTTGTTTCCATCTTTTTTATAAATGGTATGTACGAATACTTATGAAGGTCGTACAGCGTCTTTCAAGCTTTTACCAGACTTGAATTTTGGTACAGTTGTTGCTTTGATTTGAATTTTTTCTCCTGTCTTTGGATTTACACCCATTCGTGCAGCTCTGTCAGATGTAGAGAAAGTTCCAAAGCCTGTAAAAGATACCTCATTATGAGCTTGCAATTGTGAAGTTATTTCATCAATGAAAGCTTCGAGAAAACGTTCTGTGTCAGCCTTACTCATATCAGTCTTTGCTGCAACTGCTGCTACAAACATACTCTTATTAATTTTTGCCATTATGTTTTCACCTACCTTTCTATTTTAAGATTTTACATGATTATTTCGTAATGTCCCTATTCTACTACGTTTTTGGTAAATAAAGCAAGTGCCTTTATTTACAGTACTCTTTAATGATGCTCGGAATAAGGTTTTTTGTCAATAAATTTATTAAAAAACAGATGACATAATCATCTGTTTTTAATATGTTTATAAGTATATTCTTCTTGATGTTTACCGAGCATATTCAATTGCACGTGTTTCTCGCATTACATTAATTTTAATTTCTCCAGGATACTTTAATTCTTCTTCGATTTTGTCAGCTATTTCTCTAGCCAATTTTGCACTACCTAAATCATCAATATCTTCTGGTCGTACAAAGACACGAATCTCACGTCCTGCCTGAATCGCATAACATTTTTCAACTCCTTCAAAGCTACTTGTAAGTGTTTCTAATTCCTCAAGTCTCTTTAAGTAATTTTCCACTGTATCTTTACGAGCTCCGGGACGTGCCGCTGAAAGAGCATCTGCTGTTGTAATGATATATGCTTCTGGTATTGAATATGGGTATTCTTCATGATGTGATTTCATTGCATCAATAACTTTCTGGTCAATGCCAAATTTTTCCAATATCTTTATGCCAATTTCAACATGTGTTCCTTGTACCTCATGATCCACGGCTTTACCAATATCATGCAGAAGTCCTGCCATTTTTGCAGTCTTTACATCAAATCCCAATTCAGCTGCAAGCGCTCCTGATAAATAAGATACCTCCAATGAATGCAATAAAACATTTTGTTTGAAACTTGTACGATATCTCAAACGTCCCAACATATAAAGTAATTTAGGATTAAGTCCTGCAATACCAACTTCATACGCAGCAGCCTCCCCTGCCTCACGAATACGATTATCAATTTCTTTTTCCGCCCAACTAACGATTTCTTCAATCTTTGCTGGATGAATTCTACCATCTTCAGTCAATTTTTCAAGTGCAATTTTTGCTACCTCTCTACGTACTGGATCAAATGAAGAAAGTACGATAGAATCTGGAGTTTCATCAATAATAATCTCTAC
>JALWAF010000053.1:3117-3949 GCA_027016355.1 Candidatus Moraniibacteriota bacterium
TTTCTAAAGAACGAATATTTCGTCCTTCTTTTCCAATAATCTTACCCTTGATATCTTCATTTGGGATTGAAAGTGTTGATGTCATAACCTCAGCTGCATGTGAACGAGAATACTTTTGTATCACATGCGTCATGATGTTGCGTGCTTCTTTTTCTAATTCTTCATGAGATTGTTTTTGCAATCGCATAATTGATTCTGCTAATTCTTCACGATTTTGCTCTTCTGTTAATTGCAAAAGAGCAGTTTTTGCCTGTTCTTGTGTTAACTCACTTATTCTTTCTAGACGATCCATTTCCTGTTCTCTCATTTCTTCCACTTTAGCGCGCACTGCACGCACTTCTTCAGCCTTTTCTTTTAAGGCCTTTTTACTCGATTCTACTTCTTCTAATTTTTTGTCAAGAATATTTTCACGCTTCTCAAGACGTTTTTCTGACGCTCGCAATGATTGCTTACGTTCTTTTTCTTCTTCTTCTACTTTTGCAAGCGTATCTACTGCCTTACTTTTTGCTTCAAGTAGTATGTCTTGCGCATTTGTCTTTGCCTCTGTAATAATTTGTGTCACTTGTCCTTCAGCAGTTTTTACTTGGTTTTTTGCAATAATTTGACGTGCAATATAACCACTTACAATACCGACAGCAAATGACCCTATTATCCAAAGTAATAGTGCTCCACTAATCATAAAAATAATTGGATTATGTCACTGCAAGAAGAATCAATGAAAATAATAAAGATATATACAAAAACACTTATAATATTATTTTATAAGTTTTGATATATTTGAGTCATGTGATTTAATATAAATCATGAAAGATCTTTGAATATACAACATATT
>JALWAF010000054.1:0-1954 GCA_027016355.1 Candidatus Moraniibacteriota bacterium
ATTATGAACTATGCAGCCTTACTTTCGGTAACATTTACTTATGAGCTATAGCGGATAAGGTGCTCGTCTAGTGTTGGGTGTTAGTTACCTGTGATAATGTCATACCTAGTGTTCAATAGAAATGTCATACTTGTCAGTAATATGATATTATCTTGAGTTAATTAATTAACTCAAGATAATGATGGAAAACATAATAACAATGACTACAAAAGAAGCAAAAAGGTATGAAGTTATACAACGCTTAATTAATCAAGAAATAGATGGTACTCAAGCATCTAAACAACTTAAACTATCAGTAAGACAAACTAAAAGAATAAAAGCTAAAGTTTTAAAAGCTAAAAAACAGGGTAAACAAGGAATTGAAGGAGTAATTCATGGTAATAGAGGGAGAGAAAGTAATAATAAAATAGATGAAGAAATAAAGGAAGAAACAGTTAATATTATCAAAGAACTTTATCCAGATTTTACTTCTCAATTAACTTATGAAAAATTACAAGAAGAACATGATAGTAAGTTAAGTTATTCTTCTGTCAGAAGAATAAGAATTGAAGAATGATTAAGTGTTGTAAAACCTCAAAAATCTAATAAAAAATATTTCTCTCAAAGGGAAAGAAAAGAATATTTTGGAGAAATGATTCAGTATGATGGTTCATATCATGATTGGTTTGAAGGAAGATGTACAGATGAAGGAATGGAGCAAGAACAATGTTTACTTTTAGCAATTGATGATGCTACAGGAGAGCCAACAGCAAAATTAGCTAAAAATGAAAGTGTAAATGAAACATTTAAATTCTGGAGAGATTATGTCAAACAAAGAGGAAAACCAGTGTTTATCTACATTGATCAATTTAGTACTTACAAAGTAAATCATAAAAATGCTGTAGATAACAAGGAGTTTAAAACACAGTTTCAAAGAGTTATGGAAGAAGAGTTAGATATTGAAGTTATCTTTGCTCATACACCACAAGCTAAGGGACGTGTAGAGCGAATGAATGGCACTTGGCAAGATAGGTTAATCAAAGAAATGAGATTAGCAAAGATAAGTAACATTAAAGATGCTAATGAGTTTATTAAAAAAGAATTTATCCCTAAATTTAGTAAAAAATTTAATGTTAAAGCTAAAAAGAAAGGAGATTTACATAGAAAATTAGATAAAAAAGAAAAAGCTAATTTAAATCATATTTTTTCAATAAAACATACAAGAAAAGTTAGAAATGATTTTGTAATTCAATACAAAAATAGATATTTTCAATTAGCACAGACACAAAAAAATGCTACTGTGTATAAAAAAGATGAAGTGATTGTGGAAGAACATTTAGATGGAACTATTTATCTTTGTAAAAAAACTAATCAAGGAGATAAATATTTAGATTTTAAAGAACTGCCAAGTAAACCAGAAAAGGAAATGAATGTTAAATTGCCAGCTATTACTAGAAACAGAACAAGTTATACACCACCAGCTAATCATCCTTGGAGGATGCATGAAATTACAAATAACATTAAAGTTAAAAATCAATTAATTTTCCCAAGCATGACATTTCTACTGGTAATTGACACTTAGATAGTGTTGGGTTGACTTTTTATAATAAATATAATAGACTAAACAGTCTTGTTATTTAACAAAATATCAACAAAAAAAGGAGGTAACATAATGACAACGACGTGTCAAAATTGCCTCCAATTGGAGGTTCAGATTGCAACTTTAAAAAAAGAATTGCAGTCGAAACAAGAGCTCATTGCAAAAATGGATGAGCGCTTGAGTGTCGATGCCTTAACAGGTATTAAAAATAGGCATTTTTTACAGTATATTGCCCCTGGTATTGTAAACAGGAGAAAAAAAGTTTACGAAACATGGGGTGTATTGATGCTTGATATTGATCATTTTAAAAATTTTAATGATAAATATGGGCATCCATTTGGGGACTTAGTTCTCAAAAATGTAGCTCAAATGCTA
>JALWAF010000054.1:1964-12525 GCA_027016355.1 Candidatus Moraniibacteriota bacterium
ATGATGATATTGTTGTTCGCTATGGTGGGGAAGAGTTCTGTATCATTATCAGTGGTGTGTCTGCGGAAGAATTGCAGGTAGTTGCTGAGCGTTATCGCAAAGCAATTGAAGCGCTCAAAAATATATGCAAAATGACACAAACAGAAGCATCTGTCACAGTAAGTGTTGGAGCATGTTTTGTCTCCAGTGAGAGTGACATTACTCTATCTGAAATTATTGAGTACGCCGATCAAGCCTTATACAAGGCAAAAGACAATGGTAGAAATTGTCTTGTAGTATCAAATCGGCGAGCACACAGAAGGATATAAACCAATGGTAGTATTTATCAAATACACTATTGGTTTTTTATTTGCCCAAAAATGATATTTTGGTGTATGCTAAAGTAGTATTTAAAGCAATAAATTTATGAAGAAAAATTTCTATATTACAACAACTCTGCCATATGTGAATGCAGAACCTCACATCGGTTTTGCTAGTGAGATTATTTATGCAGATGTGCGTGCGCGGTTTGAAAGACTACTTGGTAATGATGTAGTTTTTAATACTGGAACGGATGAACATGGCGCAAAGATTTGGCAAAAGGCTCAAGAAGAGGGAGTGGATGTACAAGAATATGTAGATGGTTATGCAGCAAAGTTTGATGAGTTAAAAACTATGTTGGATTTGAGCTATACAAATTTTATTCGTACAACAGATAAAAATCACATCAAAGCTGCACAAGAGATGTGGCGCAGGGTTGATGCGAATGGTTTTATTTACAAAAAACAATACAGTGTAAAGTATTGTGTAGGATGTGAATTAGAAAAAACTGATAGTGATTTAGATAATGGTGAATGCCCATTGCACCCTGGTAAAGAGTTAGAGCTTATAGAAGAAGAAAATTATTTTTTTAAGTTTAGTGAGTTTGGAGACAAATTATTAGAACTCTATAAGAAAAATCCAGAATTTGTAATGCCAAAAAAACGATTAAATGAAATACAAGCTTTTGTAGAAAGAGGCTTGCAAGATTTGTCTATTTCACGTTTGGCAAGTAAGATGCCCTGGGGAGTTCCTGTGCCAGGCGATAAGACACAAGTAATGTATGTGTGGTTTGACGCACTTACAAATTATATTTCAACGCTCGGGTGGCCGGATGATACGGAAAATTTTGAAAAGTTTTGGGGAACGAAAGAAAATCCAAGCGCAATTCAGATTGCAGGAAAAGACAACTTGAGACAACAAAGTGCAATGTGGCAAGCGATGCTCATGGCTGCTGATTTACCAACTAGCAAGCAAGTTTTTATAAATGGATTCATCGGAGTAGATGGGCAGAAAATGAGTAAGTCGATTGGAAATGTAATAGCGCCAAGTGAAATGGTAGAGCGTTATGGGTGAGATGGAGCAAGGTATGTGCTTTTAACAAAAGGAAATTTTGGAGAAGACAATGATATCTCATGGGACAAGATGGATGCAAAATACAATGCAGACTTGGCAAATGGACTGGGAAATTTGACAGCGCGCATTATTACACTCGCAGGGGATATCGAATATGACGTGCCTGAAGTTGATGTAATTCACTTGCAGTCTGATGCAGATAAGATGTCACTAAACAGTGCACTAGAAAAAATTTGGATGATTGTAGCAAAAGCAAACAAGAATATCGAAGAGACAAAGCCATGGGAGCTCAGAAAAAATGATGAAAATGAATTTGAAAAGGTAATGAAAAAACTTTTGGTAGATTTGCATAAAATCGCCACTTTGGTAGAGTCATTTTTACCACAAACATCAGATAAAATAAAAAATGCACTAAAAACTCGCGAAAGAATAATTCTTTTTGAACGAATTTAGACAAAAAGAAAAAAACGTATTATAATAATGCTATCATGCTACGTAGCATGATAGCATTATTAGTTTTAATTAATTTAGTAAATATGTCTAGAAAACAAATTAGTGATATTAGTGATGATGAAAGACGTAAAATAATTGGAGATTTTTTTGATATTGTGACAAACTTAAAAACAAAAAAAGAAACTATAGGTTTTATGATAGGACTTCTATCTCCTAGTGAAATATTAATGCTTGCTAGGCGTATACAAATTGCTCAGATGTTGTTAGAAGGAAAAAATTATAGAGAAATTTGTGATGAAATAAGTGTTAGTCAAAGCACTGTTGCATCAGTAGCAAGATGGATTTATGATGAAAATAATGAATTATTTAAAAAACAAATATATAGTCATCAATGTAAAATTGGTAAAAATAAGACTAAAGAATATTATGATAGCATCCTAAGTCCGTACGAACAATTAAATGCTTTAAGAGATATGATAAATAGTAAAATGTAATTGCTATCATGCTACGTAGCATGATAGCAAGATAAAATTATGATTAAGGCAATTTTATTTGATATGAACGGTGTTATTATTGATGATGAGCATATTCATAAAAAAGCTTTTGGTGAAACTGTAAAAAAGTTTGGTATAAATTTGTCACATGAAGATTATATTGAGTGTTGTGCTGGTAAGACAGATAGGCAAGGATATATTGATATTAAAAATAAATTTAATATAGATTTGCCAATAAAAAATTTATTAAAAGAAAAGGCACAAATGTATTTAGAGCTTTTTCCAAAAAATAAAGCTTCGTATAGCGGAGTAATCGATTTAATCAAAAAATTGGCAAAAGAATATACTATTGCACTTACGTCCAGTTCTTCTCGTGCAGAAGTTGGATTAGTTATTAAAGAATTTGGCATAATTGATGATTTTGCAATTACTATTTCTGGAGATGATGTGCAAAATGGTAAACCTAATCCGGAGCCATATATAAAAACCGCACAAATATTGCAAGTTAAGCCTAAAGAGTGTGTTGTCATTGAGGATTCTGCCAGTGGTATTCAATCCGCAAAAGATGCGGGATGTTATTGCATAGCAATCACAACTACACATGTGCGAAATAAATTGCAGGATGCGGATATTATTGTAGATAAATTTGAGGAAATTGATGAAAATTTGATTAATAATATAGAAAAATGAAGCTTATAGATTCACATGCTCATGTGCATGATTCAAAATTTGATAAAGATCGTGATGAAGTTATTCAGAGGTCTATTGATAATGGAGTAGAAAAAATTATTACAGTTGGTACAAATGAAAAAACTTCTTTGCAGGCAATTGAATTGGCAGAGAAATATGATAATATTTTTGCAACTATTGGTTTGCACCCTCTGCATCTTTTTGAATGTAGTGAGTGCGGTGAAGAGGAACAGATTTTTGAAGAATTTGATTATGAAAAATATTTACAATTGGCTAACAATGATAATGTTGTGGCAATTGGTGAAGTAGGGCTTGATTATCATCACTTTAGTGCAAATGATGATGTGGGGGAAATTAAAGAAAAACAAAAAGAAGTTTTGATTGAGTTTATAAAAATCTGTAATGAAGTACAAAAACCAATTGTAATTCATTGTTGGGATGGGTACGGGGAGTTGTTGGAGATTCTTGAGCAAAACACCCTCACCCTCAATCCCTCTCCCACAGGGAGAGGGAGGAAAGGGGTGATTCACAGTTATATAGGAAGTTGGAAAAACGCACAGAAATTTATTGCACTTG
Source organism: Candidatus Moraniibacteriota bacterium (assembly GCA_027016355.1). GTDB lineage: Bacteria > Patescibacteriota > Minisyncoccia > Moranbacterales. The sequence goes on from JALWAF010000054.1 coordinate 5,552, forward strand.
GCTATAAAATTGGATTGAATGGTATTGCAACGTATGGTGAGTCATATGATAAATTGATTCGAAATATTGATTTAAAAGATCTTCTGCTAGAAACAGATGCACCATATTTGCCACCACGACCATTGCCACGAGAAAATAGATGTGAGCCAAAAGATGTAAAATTGGTTGCAGAGAAAATTGCATATGTAAAAAATATGAACGTAGATGATGTGGTAAAACAAATTACTAAAAATACTAAGGAATTATTTAATATATAATAAAATAATGCTTGATATATTGTAGTATATCTAATATGATAAACAATCAAAGAGTAATTTTTTGGTAAAATTATTATAGGGAGGAAGAACAATGAGTGAGCGTAAAAATCGTATTGTCATGGCAAAAAGTTTGCTTACTGATAACATGGTGGATGTTATTTTTTTTGACAAAGACGAGTTGTCTGACATGAGTCTTGAAGAAACAATGGATTATGTCATAAGAGAGTCTAAAGAACGATTGGATATAAAGGAAAATTACACATTTGTTCCGTGCATTTTGCCAACAGGAAGCATATTGTTAGCAGTTCAACAATATCACACAAATTAAACCTTTTGCCATCGTGATATAAATCAAGGTGGCATTTTTTGTACACATTATAAACACAATAAAAAAATATACAAGATGTAGTATGTTTTCATTTTATCAGGACACAAATAGCGGTGTTGACGCTTGCTTGTAGAATGGTATAATTATAAACCCAATATAATAATTAATAATAAAATATATGGCAGAGCAATATGAAGAAGATATGATTTTTGAATCATGTTTTAATAATCAACCTGTAATAGGACAAAAAGTGATTGATCGTGAATTTACAGTTTATCAATCAAATAAGTTTACTAAGAAAAAGTTATCCAACTTATATAAAAATAAATGGTTGGTGCTCTTCTTTTATCCAGCAGACTTTACTTTTATTTGCCCAACTGAATTAGAGGATCTTGCAGATTCTTATGCAAAACTCAAGAAAATGGGTGTTGAAGTAGTAAGTGTATCAACTGATACTGAGTTTACACATAAAGCATGGCACGATTCTTCGGAGGCAATTGGTAAGGTTAAGTTCCCAATGGCGGCTGATCCTACAGGGCAACTTTGTCGTGACTTTGGTGTAATGATTGAGGAAGAAGGATTAGCACTTCGTGGTACATTTATTATAAATCCAAAAGGAGAATTAAAAGCAATGGAAGTACATGATAACAGTATTGGACGAGATGCTAGTGAATTAGTAAGAAAAATTCAAGCAGCGCAATTTGTTGAATCACATAATGGTCAAGTTTGTCCTGCAAAATGGACACCTGGTAAAAAGACTTTGAAGCCAGGTATTAACTTGGTAGGTAAGATATAATTCACCATCATTTGTCATTCCTGCAATGACAAGTATATGGGAGTAGAAAAATATTATATACAAATAGGGGGCATCTGTGTGATTACAGGCAGTTGCCTCTTAATTTGACCCTTAAAATAAATAATCAAAGTTTGTTTTTAAAAATTAGGATATTTAATCCTTCTTTATTAAAACTGCTATAAATAAAGAAATATGACAATAAAAAAAATTAAAAAAAGAAATAAGGAAATTGTAGATTTTGATCGAGCACTTATTGAGCGAGCTATAGGTAAGGCATGTATAGAAGTAAATGAAGCAGATAGAACATTTATAGCTCCTCTTACTGATGAAATTATTCGTGAGCTAGAAGCTTCTTTTGAAGATGATTGTAATGAGTTATTTCCGACTGTTGAGGATGTGCAAGATGTCATAGAAAGACATTTAGTGAGTGCAAATAAGTATGAAGTAGTAAAGGCATATATTTTGTACAGGGCTGAACGTGGTGAAGAGCGCGCTGAAAAAGAGCAAAACTTGAAAGAACAATTTGAACAACATACTTTGAAAGTTATTAAAGATGATGGTAAACGAGAAAATTTTAATATAAATAAAATTAAAAAAGTCCTAGATAGGGCTACTGTAGGATACAAAAGGCAATGTACTTTTAAGGTTTTTATGGAAGCCTTCAAAAGAAATATCGTTGAAGATATCAAAACAAAAGATATTAATAAATTAATGATTAAAACTTGTATTGATTTGGTAAGTGTTGAAAATATTCATTGGCAACACGTAGCAGCGAGAATTTTTGTGAGTGATTTGTACAAGCAGGCAACACGTAATCGTAAGATGTCTATGAAGGAGCTTTATACCCCAAAAGCGTATAAAGCACTATTTGATGAATATATAAAGGAAGGATTATATTATAAAGATTTTTATAAATATTATTCTGAGGAGGATATTTTGGAGGCTGGTAAATTACTAAGTGAAGATACTGACAAGTCTTATGAATACACAACAGTACTTTCACTTCAAAAAAGATATCTATTAAATCCGAATGGAGTGGTAAAAGAATTGCCACAGGAGTTGTATATGTCAGTAGCACTTTTTCTAGCAATTCCAGAAAGTGATGAAAATAGATTAAAATTTGCATTTAAATTATTTAAACATTGCTCACAACAAAGGATTTCTCTTCCAACCCCAACACTCCTTAATGCTCGTACAAATTATAATCAACTCTCAAGTTGTTTTAAAGCAAATGTAGATGATGATTTACGTGCAATTTTCCATAGTTTTGAAAATATGGCACAAATTTCTAAATTTGGGGGAGGTGTGGGTGTTTATTGGGGCAATATTCGAGCTAGAGGCGGAGCTATTCGTGGAGTGTATGGAGCTAGCGGTGGTGTAAATCCTTGGATTAAAATTGTAAATGATACAGCAACTGCAGTAAATCAGCTTGGCTCTAGACTAGGTGCTATCTCAGTAACTCTTGATGTATGGCATGCTGACATTCATGATTTTTTGGATTTACAAACTGAGACTGGTGACATTCGTGCTAAAGCTTTTGATGTGTTCCCAGCTGTTTCTATGCCAGACATTTTTATGCGACGTGTACAAAATGATGAGCAGTGGACACTCTTTGATCCACATGAAATAAAAGAAAAATACGGTAAAAATTTACAAGATCATTTTGGAGATGAATTTGATAAATTTTATGAAGAATTAGAAAAAGATAAAAATTTACAGATAAAACAAGTTGTATCTGCAAAAAACTTATTTAAAAAATTTATGAAAGTTGCAGTTGAAACTGGTATGCCATATGTTTTTTGGAGAGACACTATCAATGCAGTCAATCCAAATAAACATGCTGGTAATATTTATTCTTCACAACTTTGTACAGAAATTTGTCAAAATACTTCACCTACTAAATTTATAGAAGAAGAAATAGAAGATGGAAAAATTGTCATTAGGTATGAACCAGGTGATTTCGTAGTATGTAATTTAGCTTCAATAAATGTTGCAAAGGTTTATGAAGAAAAAGTAATAGCAGACGTAATTCCAACAGTAATGCGTGTATTAGATAATGTGATTACACTTAACTATTATCCAATCAAAGAGGCAGAGCGCACCGCAATGCGTTATAGAAGTGTGGGACTTGGATATTTGGGATTAGCAGAATACTTGGCAACTAGAAAGATTGCATATGAAACACCAAAAGCAAGAAAAGAAGTAAATAAGCTCTTTGAGAAATATACATACTATACTTATAGAGCAAGTGCTGATTTGGCAATTGAACGTGGACATTATAAATTATGGAAAGGTAGTGAATATAGTAAAGGTATTTTACTTGGTCGTAAACAAAATTGGTATGTTCAGAATACGAATCGTGGCGATGATTGGAAGAAGCTTTTTGCAGACATGAAAAAAACTGGCGTAAGATTTGCTTATCATACAGCGCCAGCTCCCAACACATCCACAGCAGGACTTGTGGGAACTACTGCGGCATTACTACCTATTTATAAACGATATTTTGTGGAAACAAACCTTTCGGCACCAACTGTACGTGTAGCTCCAAAATTAGACAAAGAAAATTATTGGTACTATAAGGAATATGTATCAATGGATATGAATGATGTAATTGATATGATGGCAGAAATTTATCAATGGATTGACCAGTCAGTAAGTTTTGAGTGGATGATAGATCCGGCACGTACAAGTCCAAAGAAGTTATATGAATACTATATGAATGCATGGGAGAAAAAAATCAAAACAGTTTATTATGTGAGAAGTTTGTCAGGAGAAACACAACAAAAAACTGAAAATGTTTGTATAAGTTGTTCTGGTTAATTAAAAATGAAAGATTAAGAATTAAAATTATGAAAAAAAATACAATTAAGCGTAATCTCATATTTAATCCAAAAGGAAGAGATGATGTAGAAAAACGTACAATTATAAAAGGAAATACTACAGGCTTATTTCAATTAAATACCACAAAGTATCAATGGGCGACTTCACTTTATCAAGTGATGATAGGTAATTTTTGGGTTCCTGAAAAAGTCTCAGGACTCAAAGATGATGCTCGAATGTTTCATCAAGATTTAACAAAAGAGGAAAGACAAGCATATAAAGGAATTCTTTCATTTTTAATTTTTCTTGATTCCATCCAAACAGTTAACCTGCCAAATTTTTCTGATTATGTAACTTCACCAGAAGTAAATCTAATACTCTCAATTCAAGCTTATCAAGAAGCAATCCATTCACAATCATATGCAACTATTTTAGAAACAGTAGTTGATGGAGGTGAGCGTGATGAAATTTATTATTTTTGGCGTGATGATAAAGTATTATTGAAACGCAATAAATATATTGGACAGATGTATCAGGATTTTATAGACGATCCAAATGATAAAACCTTTTTCAAAGGAATTGTAGCAAATTATTTATTAGAGTCATTATATTTTTATAACGGTTTTGCATTTTTTGACACATTAGTTGATCGCATGAAAATGCTTGCAACTGGAAGAATGATTGCATATATTCGTAGAGATGAGTTAACACATGTGACGTTGTTTGCACATATTATAAAGGAAATTCAAAAAGAATTTCCAGAAATTTATAATGAGAAATTGATTCGAAGTATGATGAAAACTGCAGTAGATCAAGAAATCGAATGGGGTCAACATATTTTAGGTAATCAAATTCCAGGAATGAATAAAAAAACAACTGTAGAATATACACAATGGCTTGCAAATCAGCGACTGGAATTACTTGGACTCAACCCGCTATATCCAGAGGCAATTGAAAATCCGTACAAGCATTTGGATAGATTACAAGATACAAATAGTGACAAGGGTAATTTCTTTGAATCTACAGTAGTAAATTATACACAATCAAGTAGCATGAATGGTAGTTGGGATTTTTAGTACACTTTCTTTTTGTAGTGATGGTGAATAATTTGTCGAAATGCATTAGAGGTATGATTTTATAATAATGTTATAAAAAACCTCTCACTTCTGATTATAAGTGAGAGGTTTTGATTAGAGTTGTATTTGTATCACAGTTTGTGATTGAGGAGAAATTCTTCTCATAATGTTTTCAATGGCAGTAAAATCACCATGTGTAATTTTTTTGATAAAATTTGTAAATATATGCATTGTCGGTGAAGTAATTTGTATTGCAATCAATTCTGATTGCAAAATCTCATCACCTGGAATCATCCATTCATGTTTTGCAATTGTTGGATATAGAAAAATATATCCGATGATAGTGCGTTTTTTGTGTACACCATGATGATATGTGGCAACTGCAAGGCTTTTGCACCATGACATTTTATTTGTGAGTACATGAGGTATAGGTGCCCGTGTCTTGTGTATAGTCGCCAGTTTTTGTGCTTTTGCAATGGTGATACTTTTTTCATTGAAATCTCCCTGTTTTGTTTAGGAACAATATGACAATTTATTATAAAAATACCATAGATACAGCAATAAAACAAATATATACAAAAACACTGAATAGATCCAGTGTTTTGGTGCTTTTGTATATTATGTTGTGCTGAAGAGAGGACTTGAACCTCCACGGGATTAACTCCCACTAGGGCCTAAACCTAGCGCGTCTACCAATTCCGCCACTCCAGCGCATTTGTCATTCCTGCGCAGTCCTATATCGTATGGTATGGGGTGAAGACAGGAATCTTTCGTAAATAATGCTAAAAAGCTTTTAATACAATACTACATAGTATACGCATTTTTTCAGCATTTTGCAAGCTTGACAAAAATATAAAAGTGTGCTATATTTGTACGTTACCTTATTATTTAGTAATATTGTACATTAATTAAACTTTTTTACTCAGAGGAGGGCATTATGAAGAAAAGTATCATTGTTTCATTGTTGGTTATATGTGGATTAGTTCTCGGTGGTTGTGCAAATAACCCTCAGCTGGCATATAGAGGACGCATGAATGCACCTGGTGTCAACCTGACATATTTACAGGTTGATCCAAATGCGGCATATCATATGTCGCCAGCTGAGTACAATCATTTGCAACGGGTTGTGAGAGATCACAATGCCAATGTAAGGCAGATGTTACAAAATGACAGAATGGCTGCGCAGAATGCACAGATCTGGACCGGTGATGTAAACCGGGACAGGTATAATTCACTTGAAAGAATAATTGGTCGCAGTTTTAGTCAATTTATGAACAAGTGGATTAATTCCATAGAGTTTTAATCCTAAAACAGCGTTTCACTTTCGCATAAGTGATCCGCTGTTTTTCTTTTTTAAAAATTGATATGTAGAGACGCATCGCAACCTGTCTTCCGATAGGGAGATGCGTCTCTACGTGAAGCGTGTTATTTTACAATACTTTTGATTCTTTGGGCTTCTTGTTCAAGTGCTGGGGATTCTTCATATTCACCGTGGTGACGAGTTTCATCGCCGTAGGTGTGTTTTTTTTGATCAAGGTGAAAACTGATATGCAGATTTCTTCCTTGGGTTTTTACATACATGTGAAATCTAGGGTATCCAGCACGAGCTAATGGATTTATAAAACTTAATTCTCCTTGATCAGTTTTATGTTGGTATTGATAGCCTGCCCTACGAAGTGCCGTAACAGGATTTGATG
>JALWAF010000055.1 GCA_027016355.1 Candidatus Moraniibacteriota bacterium
GATATATCTTCATTTAATTTGCTCGTTTTTTCTTTTAGGACTTTGGTCATTTCTTGATTCCATTTTATTATGGTTTTTTGTTCTTGTTTTGAGAATGTTGATAATAGCTTTTTTACATCTTTGGCAAAAAAATCGTTTGCTATGTTTGATTTGCGGAATTTGTCACTTTTTAGTGTAACTATAGTTTTGCGTCTGTCGTCTGGATCTGACTCACGTTTTACGAATCCTGATTTTTCTAGTCTGTCTATCATTGCTGTTACTGCTCCTGTTGTTAGTCCTGTTTCTTTTGCTATTTCTCCTGCAGTAGCGCTAGTATTATTCATTAGAAAGTTTAGGCATCGGATATCGGCAAATTGGATGTTCATATGTTGTGCTACCATGTGGATAAATAGTGCGGCACATCTAGTTTCTTTTTGGATTATGTAGGTTTCATTTTTTGATACTTGCATAATATTTGTAATTGCTTTATGATTAAGATATTAGACTATTAAGATATTATGTATAATAAGACATTTTAGGGTTTTTGTCTAATGTTTGTTATAATTGTGTGTAAATAGAATATTAAATTAATATAAAAAATGATTAAGAAAATTATTATTACGGTTGTAGTTGTGTTGCTCATTGTGGGCGGGATGTTTTTTGTCCGCTCTCGCAAGAGTGAGCAACTCTATACTCAGTCGCAAGTTATTACTACGGATGTACACAAAACGATAAATGTAGATGCCACTATGAATCCTGATGTGTATGCTGATATTGCATCGGAATTACCGACATTGATTGCTTCTGTGAATGTTGAAGTGAATGACGAGGTCAAAAAAGGTCAAGAGTTATTTCGATTGGATAAAAAATCAATCTATGCTCAGATAAATAATGCGAAGCTAGCAGTGGAGCGTGCAGAATTAGCCGAGCAACAAGCACGACGTAAATGGGATACACTCAAACCAGAAGAAAGAAAGAGTATTGTAAAAGCTACCGAACAAGCCCGTCAAACTTTGAATGAGGTTTATGTTCAGGCGGCAAAAACCACTATTACTTCACCAATTGATGGAATAGTCATAGAACAAAATGCACGTGTGGGAGAAGTTGCACAGGGGACTGTGATGCGTATTATTGATCCTAAATCTCTGCAGGTTGAGGCGTTTATTCCAGAAGTTGATATTGCAAAAGTGTCTAAAGGTGATAAATCTTTTATAGTTTTTGATGCGTATCCTGATAAAGTAGTTAATGGAACTTTTGTTTCTATGGATGCTGGGAGTACTGTAAAACAAAATAGTACATATTTCAAAGCGATTATTGATATTGATAATAAAGATGATATCACAATACTAGATGGCATGAATGCTAGCGTTGATATTGAAATAGAAAAAAAATCCGGAGTAACTGCTGTTCCTAGAGAGTATGCAAAAAAAGATGATAACGGGTATTTTGTTTATATATTGAATGATGATGTTGGACATAAAGAGCAATTTACAAAAAAATCTTTTAAAGAGGGAATTGTAGGAGATGAATTTGTGGAGGTTGTCAGTGGTCTGAGTGTGGGTGAGCAAATAGTTTTACCGCAAGAAAAATAAATCATTATTTCCTAAAGTCATCTCGAGCACTGGCGGTAACGAAATTAAGAGAAGTCAAAATTATCAACATGTTATAAAAATAATAATTTAGAGATTCCTCCATTCCGCTACGCTACAGTTGAAATGACAAGTAAGTTTTTAAGAGATGTTTATTAAATCAAATTTCTGAGAAATAAAAAGTATGTTTAGTAATATTAAATTGTCAATATTTTTGGCAATTAAAACTATTTTGCGAGGCGATAAGGGTTCACTTATTTTGACTGTGCTTATAATGCTTGTTGTGTTTTTGAATTTGCTATTTGTAGATGCGGTGTTTAAGGGTATTTCTGTAACAATGGATAATGGAAAAATTAATTATCAATATGGAGAGGTTATTATTGAGCCACAAACTGGAGATAAATATATAAAGAATACAAATGACATTGTTGATGCAATAAAAGATTTTTATTATGTAAAAAGTGTTACAACACATTTGCGCACAGTTGCAACTCTCAAAAATGACAAGCATAATGATGGACGAGATGTTGCACAATTTGAGGCGGGCGTGATAGGTATAGATGAGGCAGTAGAAAATGATTCTATTGATTTAAAATCGCACATTATTGAAGGTCGGTATCTTGAGTCTGATGATTATGGTAAGGCGTTGTTAGGAACGGATATGGCTGGTGGATATGGAAGCTCAGTATTTCCAGATGATTTGGAAGGTGTACGACCAGGTGACACTATTACAGCTGAATATAATAATGGCGTAAGTCGTGATTATGAAATTGTAGGAATTTATAAAACAAAGAATTTTGATACAGATTCAAAGATGGTCGTGTTGCGAGATGATCTTAATTCAGTGCTAGGCACCACAAATGAATCAAGTGAAATTATAGTAAGATTGGTAAATAAAAATATGTCTAGTCAGGCAATGATTGATTTTGCTAAATTAAATTTGGGTCAATATGATATAGATGATTGGAGGGGTAAATTAGCATTTGGTCAGACTATAAATAAATCTTTTGATATGATTGGCTCTATTTTGCGTATCATAGGATCACTTGTTGCTGGTTTGGTGATATTTATCATTATCTTTGTGGATATTGTGAATAGGCGTAAACAAATTGGTATTTTGAAAGCAATAGGTATACCAGAAAGTGCTATTATGTACTCTTATGTAATTCGTGGGATGTTTTATACGATACTTGGAGTTGTGTTTGGGTTTTTGTTGATGAATTTTGGTGTTATCGGATTTTTTAAGTCACATCCGATAGATTTTCCAATGGGTGATATGGTGCCAGTTATCAAGAGAGAAGCACTTCGTATGAGTGTGATACTTTTTGTGATTGCGGGTTTGATCGGTTCATTTATACCAGCGATAAAAGAAGTGCGTAAAAAGATTTTAACATTGATGCGATAGTATGGAAAAAGATTACATTTTACAAACCAAAGAATTGGTAAAGACTTATAAAATAGATTCGCCCAGTCCTGTGTATGCACTTAAGGGGATAAATTTACGTTTGAAAAAAAGTGAGTTCGTTGCGCTTATGGGTAGGAGCGGCAGTGGTAAGTCTACTTTTTTGCATCAGATTGCACTACTTGATAGACCTACTTCAGGATATATTGAGATTGATGGGATTGATGTGGCAAAATTAAACGAAAAAGAGCGAGCAGAATTTCGTCTAAAAACTCTGGGTTATGTTTTTCAAGATTATGCACTTATACCAGAGTTAAATTTATATGAAAACATAGCACTGCCTATGATGGCGCTAGGTCATAGAAAGTCATCGTATAATAAAGATGTGTTGGAGATAATAGAACGAGTGGGATTGCATGGACGTGAGGGGAATCTGCCATCAGAGTTATCAGGAGGAGAACAACAGCGAGTATCAATCGCTAGAGCAATCGTAAATAAACCTCAAATCTTATTTGCAGATGAACCAACGGCAAATCTAGACTCTGAAGCAGCAGCTGTGGTGCTAAACATTATGCGAGAACTAGTAGATAAATACGGTCAAACAATAATAATGGTTACACATGAACCAGATGATAAAAAATATGTAGACAGAGCTGTGTGGCTAAAGGATGGAAAACTGCAAGGTGAATAATTTTTTTATTAGCAAATCTTGTTGAGATTGCCACGTCATCGTACTTACTCCTAATTAATGATGAGAAAAACAGTGTCATTAGTGAGTGAGCTCTCATTTCAGCTTATGCCAAGTGTATTAATTCTCCCTGTGATGCTAAACTCTTTTTAGTTTTTATTAAAACTAGCGGTGGAGTATAACCATAACGATATAAAAG
>JALWAF010000056.1:0-4701 GCA_027016355.1 Candidatus Moraniibacteriota bacterium
TAGTTATTAAATGGATTTACTTGTGTTTTCATAGCTAAAATATGACTTAAAAATTAACTAGCTATGGTAACACTATTTATGAGATATGCACTAGAGCTTCGGTAACATTCTTTATGAGGTATAACGTGGGCTTGACATCAAATTCAATAAATGATAATGTATCTATACTGTTTTGAATCTTTCGGGTGAAAGACAAGAAAACCGTAAACACTTGCATAGATGAATAAAATCATTTACAATGTATGGAGTGTTAATTTTTTTATGATAATAAAAATTTAATTTATAATTAATAATTAGGTTGCTCGTATGTGTGGTTAATTGCATACGTAGCACAAAACAAAATTTATGGCTGAAGATTTTGATCGCAGTAAACCGCATGTTAATGTGGGAACAATTGGTCACGTTGATCATGGTAAAACAACTACAACTGCTGCTCTATTGCATGTACTTGCAATGAAGGGACTTGCAGAAGAAAAAAATGTTGATGACATTGACAATGCTCCAGAAGAAAAAGAGCGTGGTATTACAATCGCAACAGCACACTGTGAATATAATTCAGATAAGAGACATTACGCACACGTTGACTGTCCAGGACATGCTGACTATATTAAAAACATGATTACAGGAGCAGCACAAATGGACGGTGCAATCTTGGTTGTAAGTGCTACTGATGGACCTATGCCACAAACACGTGAACACATTCTTCTTGCAAAACAAGTTGGTGTTCCAGAAATTGTTGTATTTATTAATAAAACTGATCAAGTTGATGATCCAGAATTAGTAGAATTGGTTGAAGAAGAAGTTCGTGAACTTCTTACAAAATATGAATTTGATGGTGAAAATGCTGCAGTTGTTCGTGGTAGTGCTATTAAGGCTCTTGAAACAACAAGTATTGATGATGAAGCTGCTAAACCAATGTTAGATTTACTTGATGCGCTTGATGAAAAAATTCCAACACCTGAACGTGATACTGAAAAAGATTTTCTTATGCCTATTGAGGATATTTTCTCAATCGAAGGTCGTGGAACAGTTGTAACTGGACGTATTGAACAAGGACAAATTAACCTTAATGATGAAGTAGAAATTGTAGGACTTCGTGATACGCAAACAACAACAGTAACAGGTATTGAGATGTTTAACAAAAACTTAGATCACGGTGAGGCAGGAGATAATGCTGGAATCTTACTTCGTGGTACAAAAAAAGAAGATGTTGAACGTGGACAAGTACTTGCAAAACCTGGAAGTATTACTCCTCACTCAGAATTTGAATGTGAAGTTTATATTTTGACAAAAGAAGAAGGTGGACGACATACTCCATTCTTCAAAGGATATAAACCACAATTCTATATCCGTACGACAGATGTAACTGGTGAAGTTATTTTGCCGGAAGGAACAGAAATGGTTATGCCTGGAGATACTGTTACTCTTACGGTAAAACTTGGTTCTAATGTAGCGATGCAAGATGGTATGAAATTTGCAATTCGTGAAGGTGGACGAACTGTTGGTGCTGGTGTAGTAACAAAAATTATCAAGTAATTGATGAAAAAAGTGGATTACTGTAGTTTTAAACTACAGTAATTCCTTTTCTCATTTATTTAGTGGGGAAGTAATTTATTAAAGTGTTATTTCGCAATGGCGAAGAAAGAAGAAGCAGCAACACGTGTTCGTATCAAAATTAAAGCATACGATAATAAAGTAATTGATAAGTCTGCAAAACAAATTGTTGAAACGGCTATGAGAACAGGAGCAAATGTGACTGGTCCAGTACCGTTGCCAACACAAATTAAAAAAGTAACTGTGAACAAATCTACTTTTGTGCATAAGGATGCACGAGAACAGTATGAGATGCGTACACACAAACGACTCATTGACATAATCAATCCATCACCAAAGACAATTGAGGATTTAACAAATCTTGATTTGCCAGCAGGTGTGAATATTGAAGTGAAGATGTAGTGTGATTGTATAAGTTGCGTTGTTAATTAATATTTTACAAAGTTTCGTTAAAGTCTTTTTTGTAGTACATATTTGTAGTTACATAAGATACTTACCGAGCTGGATAATAGGTTTACTTTAAAGGTTTTTTACAAAGGTCTTGACAAGTAAAAAGTTTTTCTATACAATAATATAGAAGATATAATTTTCTGGCTTATTGAAGGCAGTTTTTTATTTACAGAAATAAAGTTATTTATTGAATATAAGGTAATTATTATGAAATTCGTTTTGGGAAAAAAATCTGGAATGACAACAATCTATGATGATGAGGGCGCACAAAATGTTACTCTTGTTAATGTTGTGCCAAACACTATTGATATGATACGTACTGAAGAGCGTGATGGATACAACGCAATTCGTCTTTCAGTTGATAAAACAAAAAATGTTGATCACAAGAGAGAATTTCGTGTAGACAGTACAGATGAATTTAAAGAAGGGGAAACTGTTACGGTTGATATATTTGAAATTGGAGATAAAGTACGAGTGTCTGCAGTTACTAAAGCAAAAGGATTTCAGGGTGTTGTGAAAAGACATGGATTTAAAGGTGGTCCTGCTACACATGGACATCGCCATGCTCTGAGAGCCCCAGGTTCTATAGGTAGTGCATATCCACAACATGTTATAAAAGGAAAGAAAATGGCAGGGCGTATGGGTGGAAATTATTCGACAGTACGTAATCTAAAAATTGTAGCTATAGATAAGGAAACAAATATGATAGCACTCAAAGGTGCCGTACCTGGAGTAGCTGGACGTATTGTAGAAATTGTATCTGAATAAATTTGAATTTAAATTATGATAAAGTTAGATGTGTACAATATAGAAGGAAAGAAAGAAAGTGATATCGAATTAAATGATACTGTTTTTGGTGTAGAAAAAAATGATGCACTCGTACATCAAGTATATGTTGCACAAGCAGCAAATAGACGTAGTGGAAGTGCACATACAAAAAGTCGATCAGACAGACGTGGTGGTGGTAAAAAGCCTTGGAAACAGAAAGGTACAGGCAATGCTAGAACTGGATCAATTCGTAATCCTATTTGGCGTGGCGGTGGTGTGACATTTGGTCCGTTAAATACTCGTAATTTCAAAAAATCAATTAATGCAAAAATGAAGAGAAAAGCTCTTTTAGTGGCTTTATCAGAGAAAGTACGTGGTGATAAAATACGTATTGTTGATTCATTGAATGTTGCGGATAATAAAACAAAGGTTGTAGCAAATATGATAGCTGGTATGGGTCTCGACAAGAGTATAGTTATTGGGTTCTCTATTGATGAATCAGGTAGCTACATTGCAGCGAGAAATATTAATAAGGTGAACGCGATGGAAACAGGTCAGCTGAATGTATTTGATCTACTTAATTCTGAATATTTAGTACTTAGCAAGGATTCTATAAAACAGTTAACTAATAAATACACAGCATAATCATATGGGAATTTTTAGTAAAAAAACAGAAGAAAGTACTGCAAATGTTGTGGAAAAAACCACTGCAAAGAGAAGTGAAGGAAAAAAGCAGTCAAAAAAAATAGATTCAAAGAAAGTTGAAGATGTAGTATCTACAGCAGGGGCTTATAATGTGATTATTGCGCCAATAGTTACAGAAAAATCACATGATATGGTATCAAAGCATAAATATACATTTCGTGTTGCAAAAACTGCTTCCAAATCAGTTGTGAAGAAAATTATTGAGGATATGTATGGGGTTACCGTTGAAAATGTTAATATGATTATAGTAAAACCAAAAAGACGTACAGTTAAACAAGATCGTGGATATCAAAAATTGTATAAAAAGGCAATTGTGACAGTTAGTCAAAAAGATCATATTGCAATTTTTGAGGGAGTATAAATTTAGTATTGTAGATTAGAAAATTATGGCAATTAAAGTATACAAAAGAAATAACGCAGGAAGACGTAACATGTCTATTGTTAAGCCTGTTGCTGTTACAGATAAAAAACCTGAAAAGGCATTGTGTGTATCACTAAATCAAAAGTGTGGGCGTAGTGGAGGAAAAATTTCTGTAAGACATCGTAGTAGAGGTGCTAAGAAACTCTATCGAATGGTTGATTTTAAGCAAGATAAGTTTGATATTCCTGGTACGGTAACAGCAATTGAACGGGATCCAAATAGAAGTGCGCTTATTGCATTAGTAACTTACGCTGATGGTGAGAAACGATATATCCTGGCAACAGAAAAAATGCGAGTTGGTACAAAAGTTATTACTGGTGAAAAAGTTGCAATTGAAGATGGAAATCGTACGATGATTAAAAATATTCTGTCAGGAACAGTTGTATCAAATATTGAAATGAAGCCAGGTAAAGGTGGTCAAATTATTCGTAGCGCAGGAAGTTCAGCATTAGTTATGAGTGTTGATGAAAAATATGTACAGTTAAAAATGCCTTCAGGAGAGATTCGACTTATTCACAAAGATTGTTATGCAACGATTGGACAAGTGAGTAATTTTGAACATAACACAATGAATATTGGTAAGGCGGGGCGAGCTAGGCATATGGGAAAAAGACCAGCAGTTCGAGGTAGTGCCATGAACCCAGTAGATCATCCGCATGGTGGAGGTGAAGGTTGTCAACCGATTGGTTTGAAGTATCCAAAAACTCCATGGGGAAGACCAGCATTGGGAGTACGTACCAGGAGAAAGAAAAAGGCAAGTGATAAGTACATTATTAAATCAAGACATAAGAAATAATATATAA
>JALWAF010000056.1:4711-5035 GCA_027016355.1 Candidatus Moraniibacteriota bacterium
CACTGAAAAAAGGTTTATACGTTGACGAAAGAGTCATGAAAAAAATTGAAGGGAAAACACCAAAAGAAACAGGTGTTATAAAAACATGGTCACGAGCGTGTACAATTACACCAGAAATGATAGGATTTACATTTGGAGTACACAATGGAAAAGATTTTATTGATGTATTAATTTCTGATGAAAAAGTTGGACATAAATTAGGAGAGTTTTCTCCGACGCGTAAGTTTGCTAGACATGGTGGTAAAATGCAAAAAGATTTAGAGCAAGCATCACGACAAAAAGAAATTGACGCAGCAAAGTCTGGAAATTAAATAATATTTAAAG
>JALWAF010000056.1:5045-12060 GCA_027016355.1 Candidatus Moraniibacteriota bacterium
ACTTGTTGCTGATCGTGTACGCGGACAACGTGTCATGGAGGCTATAGGAATGTTGGAATATGATTTACGTAAAACGGCAGGTCCAATGCAAAAATTGTTAAAGAGTGCTGTTGCGAATGCACAAAATGATTTTAAATTAAAAGGTGAAGATTTGTATATTACTGATATTACAGTAGGAGAAGGTCCAACCTTGAAGAGATGGACACCGAGAGCATATGGACGAGCTACAAAAATTTTAAAACGAACATCACGTATTAGTGTAGTTTTATCAGATAGTCACAGTAAAGAAGAGAAGGATAATTCGCAAAAGGATACAACCCCTGATTCTACAAAGAGCGGGGCTGATAAAAAGAGTAAATAATATTTGTATTATGGGTCATAAAGTAAATCCAAAAAGTCTACGATTAGGTATTACAACAAATTGGCGTTCTCGTTGGTTTGGTGGTAAGAATTATGCACAGTTATTAGAGAAAGATGTGATGCTTAGGAGAGTAGTTATGAAAAAATGGCGTCATGCAGCGATTGCAGATGTTGAAGTTGAGCGTAATGCAAAGGATGTGAAAGTAATTATAAAGACATCTAGACCAGGGATGATTATCGGTCGTGGTGGGGCTGGTATTGAGGATTTGATAGCTTTTATTAAAAAAGAATTTTTTGTTGGTGAAAAGGTAAATGTGAAAGTTGATATTAAAGAGATTAAACAATTTGAAGAGAGTGCAGCACTAGTTGCACAAGATGTTGCAGAACAGTTGGAAAAGAGAATGCCATTTCGTCGAGTGTTGAAAACAACATTAGAGCAAGTAGCAAAAAATCGAAATATACAAGGAATGAAAATTCAATTATCTGGACGATTGAATGGAGCAGAAATGAGTCGTGTAGAATGGCTTAGTGAAGGTACTATCCCACTTCATACATTACGAGCTGATATTGATTTTGCACGGGATGTTGCACGCACAACATATGGAGCTATTGGAGTAAAAGTGTGGGTGTATAAAGGTGAAGTTTTTAAAGAAGATAATAAATAATTTGAAAGTTTTTAGGAAAAAAATATGTTAATGCCACGAAAAGTAAAACATAGAAAAATGCATCGAGGAAGTTTGCCTACCGGTAAATCTAAACGCGGCACGACTGTAAGTTTTGGTAGTTATGGTATTAAAGCTGTTACACCAGGACTTATTACAGCTAGACAAATTGAATCTGCACGTCGCACGATTACTCGGTACATGCAAAGGTCAGGAAAGTATTGGATTCGTATTTTTCCAGATCATCCAATGACAAAAAAAGGTGATGAGACTCCTATGGGTAAGGGAAAAGGCACTGTTGATCATTACATTGTAAAAGTAAAACCTGGTAAAATCATGTTTGAAATTGATGGTATTGATGAAGAGACTGCTCGTGAAGCATTTCGTTTGGCAGGACATAAGTTTGGTGTAAAGACAAAGTTTGTTTCCAGAAACAAAGAGTAATAAGATGAATTATTAAAGAGTAAAGTTATGAAAGTTGTTGAAATCAGAGAAAAAAATATAGATGAATTGCTCAAAGTTGCACAAGACTTGAAGGCGAGTATACATCAAAGTCAAATGGATTTAATGATGAATAAATCACAAAAAAGTAGTGATATTCGTAATATTAAGAAAGATTTAGCACGCGTCATGACAGTAATTGAGGAAAAAAAACGTAATGCATAAGTAGATATATAAATTTTATGACACAAGAAAAGAAACAATTGACGATAAAAGGCACGGTAGTCTCTGATGCAATGGATAAAACTATTGTTGTTGCAGTTGATACATTTAAAACACATAAAAAGTATCTCAAAAAGTATCTTTCTACAAAAAAGTATAAGGTACATGATCCAGAGAATACATATAAAGTTGGAGATGTTGTAAAAATAGTGCAGTCGCGACCAATGAGTAAAGATAAAAAGTTTATTGTAGTAAAATAAGATTATAAAGATTTTTTAAGAGAAAAGTATGATTCAAGCAGAAACATGGTTAAAAGTTGCGGATAATTCAGGAGCAAAAGACATCGAATGTTTTAAAGTTCTTGGTGGTTCAAAACGTCGATATGCATCTATTGGTGATATTATTGTTGCATCTGTAAAAAAAGCAGAGCCACGAGGAAATATAAAAGCAGGAGATGTTGTGAAGGCTGTGATTGTACGTCAAAAAAAGGCTGTGCGTCGCAAGGATGGTTCATATATAAGATTTGATGAGAACGCTGCTGTAATTATTGACCCAGACAACAAAGAGCCAAAAGGTTCACGTATTTTTGGACCGATTGCTAGAGAATTACGTGAAAAAGGGTATAGCAAAATTGTATCGTTAGCTCCAGAGGTTTTATAGAATTACGTTTATTAAGTTTAGATAGATATGTTAAAGATTAAAAAGGGTGACAATGTTGAAATTATTGCAGGAAAAGACCGAGGTAAACGCGGTGAAGTTATTGCAGTGAATTCATCACAAGGCAAAGTCACAGTTAAAAAACTCAATATGGTAACACGTCATGTCAAGCCAACTCAGGCGGGACAAAAGGGTGAACGTATTACCACAGAAGCACAAATTGATATTTCGAATGTTGCGCTTGTATGTCCACATACAAATAAACCTACACGTGTTGGATTTATAGTGAAGGAAGGATTAAAGGTTCGTATATCAAAAAAAAGTGGTAAAGAAATTGAATAATATAGTATTTATGAGTAAAGTAAAAACAATTAAAGAACAATATAATGATTCTGTAGAGACTTTGCAAAAAGAGCTTAATCTTAGTAATGTAATGCTTGTTCCACGTATTGAAAAAATTGTAATCAATACAGGAATTGGGAGATTTGATAAGAATAAAGAAGCTTTAGCAGAAATTGAAAAGGCTCTCAGAGATATTACAGGACAGCAACCTATGAAGACTAAAGCTCGTCAGTCAATTGCAGGATTCAAAGTTCGTGAGGGTCAAGATGTTGGTATGAAAGTGACGTTGCATGGTACGAGAATGTGGGATTTTTTGAATAGACTTGTGTCAACTGCATTACCTCGTGTACGAGATTTTCAAGGGGTTGAAATGCGCTCTATTGATGACGGTGGAAATTTAAACATTGGAATCAAAGAGCATGTTATTTTTCCAGAAATTGTAGCAGAGCAAGTAAAAAATCCATTCGGACTTCAAGTTACGGTTGTATCTACAGCTAATAACAAAGAAGAAGCCCAGAAATTGTTTAAATTGTTGGGATTTCCATTACAAAAAGAAGAATAATTTAATTTAGAATAATTTATATTATGGCAAAATCATCAGTAAAAGCACGAGCAGACAAAAAACCAAAGTTTTCAACGAGAAAGGTAAATCGTTGTTGGAAATGTGGTCGTAAAAGAGCATATATGCGATATTTTGGTATTTGTCGTATTTGCTTCCGTGAATTGGCAAGTAAAGGTGAACTACCTGGTGTAAAGAAAAGTAGTTGGTAATTATAAAGTAAAGTATAATATAATTTAGAAAAGTTTGATATTTAAATGATAAAGTGATTATGATCGATTCAATTAGTGACATGTTAACACGATTGCGTAATGCATATGCAGCAAGGCATAATAAAGTAACAATGCCTATGTCAAAGATTAAGTTTGCAATTGCGCAAGTACTTGTAAAAGAGGGCTTTATTGAAAAAGTTGAGCGTGTTAAGAGTGAAAAAAATGAAGCATTTGAAGATATTTGCATTACATTGAAATATGATCAGATTTCTAGTACATCACGGAAACCTGTTGTGAATGGAATTCGTCAGATTAGTAAGCAAGGACAGCGTATTTATGTAAAAAAGGATGACATTCACAAAGTTAAAAATGGGTTTGGTATTTCAGTTATTTCTACATCACAGGGTGTGATGAGTGGAAGAGATGCGCGTAAAAAAGGATTGGGTGGTGAATTAATTTGTGAATTGTGGTAAACATTTAAGTTAAGGTAAATATATGAGTCGTATTGGACAAAAAACAATTGAAATCCCAAAAGGCACTTCCGTTGAATTATCTGGTAGTGAAATAATTGTAAAAGGTATAAAAGGAGAATTAGCTATGAATATACATAGTGCTGTTAAAGTTGTTATTGATGATGAAGGTGTAAAAGTTGATAAAGCGCATAATGCAAATATTGCAAAGGCAATGTGGGGAACAACGGTGCGTTTGATAGAAAATATGATCATTGGTGTGTCAAAAGGTTTTGAGAAAAAATTAGAACTTGAAGGTGTTGGCTATCGTATGGCTCTTAAAGGTAAGCAAGTTGATCTTGCGCTCGGTTTTTCTCATCCTGTATTAGTTGATATTCCAGAAGGTATTGAAGTAGCGATTGATGGACAAAAAATGACAATTTCTGGTATTGATAAACAAAAAGTAGGTCAATTTGCAGCAAATATTCGTGCATTTAAGCCAGTTGAACCATATAAAGGTAAAGGGTTTAGATATGAAGGTGAATATGTACAACGTAAAGAAGGTAAAAAAGCTACTGCGGCAGAATAATTATAACGTTAATACTTATGAAAAAATCACGAAACAATAGAAGATTACATAGAGCACGTCGTATACGTGCAAAAATTTCAGGAACGGCATCAAGACCTCGCTTGAGAGTTTTTCGTTCGTTGCAATCCATGTCTGTGCAACTGATTGACGATGAAAATCAAACAACACTTGTAAGCGCAAGTCTTTCTGATATAAAAGGTGCAAAAAATAATGTGGAAGGTGCAAAAAAAATAGGTGAAATGATTGCAAAAAAAGCATCTGATAAAAAAATAACAGAAATCGTATTTGATCGTGCTGGATATAAGTATCATGGTAAGATAAAAGCAATAGCAGAAGGTGCACGTGCAGCTGGATTAAAATTTTAATAAATTTTCCGCACTTAAGCGGACCCGTCTTTGACGGAAACTTAATCTTATTATAATTATGGTAATGAAAAAAGATCGTAAAAAAGGAAAAAGAGGTCGACGACAAAAGTCAGAGTTTGAACAACAACTATTAGATTTAGCTCGTGTTACACGTGTGGTAAAGGGTGGACGTCGTTTCCGTTTCCGTGCAACTATGGTTATAGGAAATAGAAAAGGCAAAGTTGGCGTTGGCGTGTCAAAAGGTACTGATGTTTCTATTGCTATTCAAAAAGCGGTTGCTGATGCAAAGAAGAATATGATTGATGTGAATCTCGATGGTAAAACAATTGCACATGATGTTAGACAAAAATTGGCCAGTGCACGTGTTTTGCTTCGACCAGCAAAAGAAGGGCGTGGTATCATCGCAGGAGGAGCTGTGCGAACAGTAGTTGAACTCGCTGGTGTAAAGGATATTGTTTCAAAATCATATGGGACATCAAACAAACTTAATGTTGCACGTGCAACAATTGAAGCTTTAAGGACTTTGAAAAAAACTCAAAATGATGTAACTGAAAAAGATGCAAAAAATGACAAAGATGCAAAAAAAGTTACAAATAAAACACAAAAAGATGATTTGACAAAAATTGAAGGGATTGGTCCAAAGATTGCAGAACTTTTCACAAAAAATGGAATCAAAACATTTGCAGATTTGGCAGATACCAAAAAAAGTGATTTAGTTAAAATTTTAGAAGAAAATAGACTTGCAAGTCATGATCCAGGATCATGGAGTAAACAAGCAACACTAGCACGTGATGGTAAATGGGAGAAATTAGAAAAATGGCAAAATGAATTAAAAGGAGGTAAATAAATTATTAGGGAATAATATAATTGTATGCAAATTCACGAAGTATCTACAATAAAAAAGGACAAAAAACGCATTGGTCGTGGCGGTAAGCGCGGCACATATAGCGGAAGAGGTATGAAAGGTCAAAAATCACGTAGTGGTGGTAATGTGGACCCTCTATTTGAGGGTGGACGAACAACTCTTATACAAAAAATGAAGAAAAATCGAGGTTTCAAATCGCCACATGCGAAAAAAATTACATTATCATTAGCAAAATTAGATGCTTTGTATAATGATGGTGACACGGTATCATTAAAGACTTTAACTGAAAAGAAAGTATTGCGTGTAAAAACGATAAAAAACGGGGTACGTATTGTAGCAACAGGTGAAATTACAAAGAAACTATCAATCGATGAAAATATTGGCGTTACAAATTCAGCAATGGATAAAATTAAGAAGGCTGGTGGGAAAGTAAATACTATAAAAGAACCTGAAATAAAAGAAAAAAAGTAAATGTAGACAATTTAACATATCTTTTTAAAAACGACTGTGTAGTCGTTTTTTTAAAACAAATATGGTATAGTAGGATGTATGGCTAGATATAATTTGAAATAAAAAAATATTTATGCTATTTCCAATTAATTACTATTCGCAAAGTTTTGAAAAATTTGATTTAATTGTATAAAAATTTTCTAACATTAGATTATTATTGTAAGGTTTATGGATATAAAAGAAGAAATAAAAATATTTAAAGGTGACATTGATCGTGAAATTGCTTCACGTTTGGATGAAGTTATTGACAATGCAAGGGATATTGATCCTTTTTTTGTGGATATGATGAAATATTTCAAGAAAACTATTCTTGCGGGTGGAAAACGTATTAGACCGATTATGATGTGTTTGGGTTATAAGGCTGTTGGTGGAAAAGATTACGATAAAATTATTAAAACTTCAGTAAGCATTGAATTAATTCATGCATTTTTATTAATACATGATGATGTAATTGATCGTGATAATCTCAGACGTGGTAAAAAAACAATACATGCTAGGTATCGTGATTATAATAAACGTTTTTTGCACAATAATAATGCTACACATTTTGGTGAGTCGGTTGCTATTGTTTTGGGAGATTTCATATATTCTTTGGGCAATCAAGTGCTTTTTGAATCAGATTTTGAAGCTGATAAAATCGTAAAAGCTCTTAGCAAGTTGCAATCCATTGTTGGTTTGACGTGTGTTGGTGAGATGCAAGATGTTTATATGGAGTATAAAAATAAAGCTACAGATAAAGAGATATTGGACATGTATGAAAATAAAACAGCGAAGTATCCTTT
>JALWAF010000057.1:0-1021 GCA_027016355.1 Candidatus Moraniibacteriota bacterium
GATTACTAAATACAAAAAAGATTATCACAGAAGAACTAGAAACAAATGTACTCACAATTAATGACAACGTGACAATAGAAGATGAAGATGGAGAAGATGTGAATGCTTCTTCTGTGGGAACTGCAACAATTCTTGCAGGAGAAAAAGAAGTTATTGTTGAGACAAAATATGTAACAAAAAGTAGTCGTGTATTTGTTAGTCCAAAAATACCACTCAATCAAACACTTGCAGCAGAAAATATTATAGATGGGAAATCTTTTGTTGTAAAATTATTGGAGACACGAGATCAAGATTTAGATATTGATTGGTTTATTATTGGGAGTCCGACAAAATAATTGTAAATCTATTGATACATTACATAAAAACAGACTGGGGGAGTCTGTTTTTATTGTGAGTCAAAAATAATTGACTTTATTTCTTTAATACAAGATAATAATATTATTGTTATTAAATTAAAAATAGTTATGGATTATAAAAAATATACACTTAAAAATGGTTTGAGGGTGGTACTTGTTCCAATGAAAGAAATGACGACTGCTACTGCACTTATTTGTGTAGGAACTGGCTCACGTTTTGAGGATGAGCATGAAAATGGACTTGCTCATTTTTTGGAACACATGTTTTTTAAAGGTACAAAAAATAGACCAAAAACAATAGATATTACTAAAGAATTGGATGCACTAGGCTCACAACACAATGCATATACAGGCAAAGATAGAACTGGATATTATACAAAAGTACCATCAAATAAAATTCTTGATGCAATGGATGTGCTAAATGATTTATTTATTAATTCAACATTTAAGAGTGCAGAGATCAAAAAGGAGTCAGGGACAATTGTGCAAGAAATTAATATGTATGAGGACATGCCTTCACAATTGTTGTATGATGTATTTGAAAATTTACTATATGGCAAAGATCATCCATTGGGTAGGGATATTATCGGCACAAAAGAAAATGTAACATCATTTGTACGTAAAGATTTTATTGCATATTTAGAAAGATGTTATGTAGCAAAAAA
>JALWAF010000057.1:1031-2215 GCA_027016355.1 Candidatus Moraniibacteriota bacterium
TTCTTACAAAAATTAAAAAAGATTGTAGAAATATGCGTATAGGAGATAAGCCAGTATGTGAGTCTTTTGTAGGAAAACAAAATGCAGCTGCATTAGAAATTAAGGATAAAAAAACTGATCAAACACATTTTATGATTGGTGTGCATACTGGTGGCTTTAATCACAAAGATAGATATGTTTTGTCAATGCTGGCAAATATTTTGGGTGGTGGTATGAGCAGTAGGCTGTGGGGAGAAGTACGAGAGAAAAGAGGTCTTGCATATAGTATACAAGCAATGACTGATTTTTATCCAGAGACAGGTTTTTTTGCGGTAAAGGCAGGAGTGGAGCATGAAAATTTAATTAAAACGTTAAAAATTGTGTTTAAAGAATTAAAAAATATTGCCAGGGGAGGCGTAACAAATGAAGAATTCAAAAGAGCTCGAAGTGGATTTGAAGGAAGATTGGCTTTTAGTATGGAGACATCTAATGCAATTGCTAGTAATTTTGCCGAGCAAGAGGCTGTGCGAAATGAAATTATTATGCCGGCTGAATCATTAAAGCGTATTCACAAAGTAACTAAAAAAGATATTCAACGTGTTGCAAAAGAAATTTTTGTAGATAAAAATATTAATTGTGCAATTATTGGACCACAACAGAAAAATGAAAAACAAATTAAAAAAATATTGAAATTTTAATATTATTATTGAGATGATATAACAAAACCTATCTCATGTTTTAAAAGATTGCTAACAAAAGCTAATTGTGTTATTCTACAATGAACTTTTAAATAGTAATTATACAGTGATGAATCAAGTGATTGAAGTTTCAACAAGTATTATTTTGCGTGTAATTATAACACTCATAGTGTTGTGGTTTTTGTATGTGATTCGGGATGTTATCTGGTTGTTTTTGATAGCTATCATTATTACAGCAGCCCTTGATCCAGTAATTAAATTCGTGCAAAATTTTTTGAGAGCCTCACGTGGATTTTCAGTGGTATATGTATATATTTTATTTTTTATGGTGCTTGTAAGCATAATTGCTTTTATAGGACCATTGTTAGCAGAACAATTTGAACAATTAGGGAAGGTATTACCACAATTTATTGGACAGTTTACATCTGACAATATAGCGATACCACAAGATATTTCGTTTGGTGATGTTAGTCAAAAATTCGTGCAACTGATGAGTAATCCATTTTC
>JALWAF010000057.1:2225-3266 GCA_027016355.1 Candidatus Moraniibacteriota bacterium
CCATTTTCTACAACGGTTGGTTTGTTGACAACAGTCATTTCTATGGTGGCAGTTATTTCCATGTCATTTTATATGTCATTGGAAGAAGATGGGCTGAAAAAATCATTACTTGTTATTACACCAAAAAAATATGAACAATACATGGAATCACTTATCAATAGAATTCAGGAAAATTTTGGACGTTGGATGGTTGGACAAGTAATAACAATGATTTTTGTAGGAGTCTTGTATTATTTTGCTCTTATACTATTGGGCGTATCGTATGCTCCTGTTCTTGCTATTATAGGTGGTTTATTGGAAATTATACCGTATTTTGGCCCTATTATTGCTTCAATACCGGCGATTCTTTTTGGTATTATGGTTGATCCAATGATTGGTGTTATGGTGGCTATTGCATACTTTGTTATAAATATGATTGAAAATCATTTTTTAATTCCAAAAATTATGAACAAAGCAGTCGGGCTTAATCCTGTTCTTATTATTTTGGCATTACTTATTGGCGGTAAGATTGCAGGTGTTGTTGGAATATTTTTAGCTGTACCAGTTGCTGGAGCAATAGGATTATTTATAAAAGATATCATGAAAAAAAGGGTAAGATAATATCTTTATATTTATTAACTCTTTGTATTTTATATCTAATTTTGATATTATTCGTAATATGAAAGAAAAAATTAAACAACCTGAAGGTGGATTATTACAATCAAAAGAATGGGCAAATGCATTACGAGCAGAAAATAAAAATATAATTGAGATTCATGATAATGACAATGTTTTTTTTGGCGTGGAACAAATACTTGCAATTGTTGGTAAATATATTTATTTTCCTAGATGTTATCAAATTACAGAAAATCTTATTCAAAAGTTTTTGCAATTAAATTATGGGTGGATTCGTATAGATGTGTATAACAAACAAGAGTTAAACATGCTAATTGCAAGTGGAAAAAAAGTTGTGAAGGCACCACATAACACTCAGCCAAAGGAAAATCTAATTATTGATATCACAAAAAGTGAAGAGGAGCTACTAGCACAAATGAAAGGCAA
>JALWAF010000057.1:3276-3746 GCA_027016355.1 Candidatus Moraniibacteriota bacterium
ATAATATACGTCTTGCAAAAAAGAAAGGAGTAAAAATATTTCATACAAGAGAAAAAAAATACATAGATATTTTTTGTGATTTAGTTGAGGCAACTGCAAATAGAAAGGGTATAACATTTCACAGTAGAGAACATTATCAAAAAATGTTTGATAATATCTCTTCTGATGTATTGCAACTATATGTAGCTCAATATGATGATAAAATAATCGCAATAAATATTGTTTCATTTTATGGAGGGGTTGCAACATATCTTCATGGAGCAACTTCTGATGAACATAGAAATACAATGGCTCCATTTCTCTTGCAATGGCAGGCAATAAAAGATGCAAAAGCAAAGGAGTGTCATTGGTATGATTTTGGTGGAGTGTTTTCCAAAAGTAATGATAATGGCAAAAAAGGAATTACGAGATTTAAAAGAGGATTTGCCCCGCATGTTGACTTTTTTTTAACACAAGGTTCATATGATATA
>JALWAF010000058.1 GCA_027016355.1 Candidatus Moraniibacteriota bacterium
GTGCAATGGAGTGTGATTATATTAATTAGTTATTTTTTAATAATAAAATATTATTTTAAAACAAAAGATTCTCACAAAAAGAAACAACTAATCTATATACTTATAGGTGCTCTTTTTGGTTTTGTGGGCGGGTCTTCCAATTTTTTATTAATGCTTGATATTGATTTAATCTCTCCATTCGGTAGTTTATTAGTTATTGTGTTTCCATTTATGATAGGGTATGCAATGATAAAATACAATTTACTAAATACTAAGATTGTGTTTAGTCAAGTTTTACTTATGTTGATGAATATTTTTAGTATTGCAACTATTTTTATGTCCAGATCTATTACAGAATATGTTCTCAAATCATTATTTGCTGTTGCTATGCTGTTTACGACTTACTTACTAATTAAAAATTATGGAAAAGAGCAAAAACAAAAAGAAGAACTTTTTAAATTATCCAAGGAATTAAAGCGTGCAAATGCGGAGTTAAAACGATTGGACAAGGCAAAATCCGAATTTATTTCCATAGCTTCGCATCAGTTACGCACACCTCTTACTGCCATCAAGGGATATATTTCATTAATACTTGAAGGAGCTTACGGCAAGAATGCACCTGAAACGGAAGGAGCTTTAAACAAAATATTTTTGGCAAATGAACGATTAATTCAACTAGTGGAAGATTTGTTGAATATTACACATATTGAAGCTGGGCGATTGGAGTATCACATTGAAAATGTACATGTGGAAGAAATTCTTGAGGAATTATATGACATGTTTATTATGCGAGCACAAGATAAAGGATTGGATTTTGTTTTAGATTTGCCAGATGGTCAATTGCCAGTGTTGCAAGCTGACAAATCAAAATTGCGTGAGGTGATATCAAATTTAATTGATAATGCTATTAAATACACAAACAAGGGTTTTGTACATGTATCAGTAAAATATAATAAACGGACATTGCGCATTATTGTAGAGGATTCTGGTGTGGGAATTTCAGAGACTTCAATGAAAACGCTTTTTACCAAGTTTTCACGTGGAACAGACTCTTCAAAGGTTTATACAGAGGGCACGGGATTGGGTCTTTTTGTTGGTAGAAACCTAATCGAATCACAAGGAGGGCACATTTACGCTAAATCAGATGGCGTAGACAAAGGTTCCACATTTATTATCGAAATGCCAATTAATAAAGATAAAAAATAACCAATTGTATTGATTATGGGTTTAATGTTTATATACAACACTTAATCACTAATTTGTGTTTGACATTTTGTAAAAAAGCCTGTATGATGAGGAAGCTATTGAGAGATAGTATTTTTTGCTTGTATTTGTAATGGGGTATAAGCAAAAGAGTTGCTTAAAGTTTTTGAGGTGTATGTAACCTCAAAACAAATTGAACAAATTTTAATTAAAATTAACGGTTATTAACAATGCCTACAATCAATCAATTGAAACGTCGTGCTCGAAAGAGTAAGGTGAAAAAGAATAAATCACCAGCAATGACAACAGTATTCAATACACTCAAAAACAAGCCTGTTAAATCACAAGGTCCATTTAAACGAGGAGTATGTTTGAAAGTTTCTACAACAACACCAAAGAAGCCTAACTCAGCACTTCGTAAAATTGCTCGTGTTAAACTGACAAATGGAATGGAAGTGACCGCCTACATTGGTGGTGAAGGACATAATTTACAAGAACACTCAATTGTTTTAATTCGAGGTGGTCGTGTGAAAGATCTTCCAGGTGTGCGTTATCATGTAGTGCGTGGCGTACTTGACTGCGCTGGGGTTGAAGGTCGAAAACAAGGTCGTTCTAAATATGGAGCAAAGAGACCGACGGAGTAAAAGTGATTATTTTTAACACTTTGAAAACTTTATTATTTTAAATTTTTACTTTATGCCAAGACGTAAACGAAATTATAGAAAATCCTGGCGACCAGATCCACAATTCAACAATATATTGGTAGGTCGTTTTATAGGACAAATTACATTAAATGGAAAACGCTCAACAGCCGAAAGGTTGGTTTATGAGTCTTTTGATATTATTCAAGAAAGAACTAAGAAAGGTGGATTGAATGTTTTTGAACAAGCTATCAAAAACGTCTCACCACTTGTAGCACTCAAATCTCGTCGTGTGGGAGGAGCTAATTATCAAGTTCCAGTACCGGTCGTGGGCGAAAAGCGTCAAACTTTAGCGATGAGATGGATTCGTGAAGCTGTTCGTAAAGGTAAGGGAAAGGGCTTTGCTGATAAATTAGCAACAGAATTAATAGCTGCAGCAGAAAAAGAAGGCACAGCTATGAAAAAACGTGAAGAAACACATAGAATGGCTGAAGCAAACAAGGCATTTGCACATTTCGCATAAAACTTGTTTTTGAAAACAAAATAAAAATATTAACATTATGAAAAAAGTATCAAAACGATTTATCGATATTTGGAAACTTGATTTTCTAGCCAAGTTTTTATCACATGGAAAAAGTGATAATAAAACGACAATTTGGTTTTGGATTATTTCAAATCTAGTTTTAGTCTTGATATTGCTAATCTCGTTCAGTTTATTTTTGATCGGAGCCCCAAACGAAATTGTTACTGCTATTGAAAAAAATGTACCAGATGGTGCTCGTATTACCATAATAGATGGACAACTAACCACAGAAAATATTGATGAACCTTTCTTTCGAGAAATCAGTGCTAGTAATAAAGGCACAAATTATGATGAAAAAATAGCAATTATTGTGGACACACAGGGACAAACATACGATATTGCTTCTTTGGATGAATACAAGGAAGGATTTCTTATATTGGGAGATCGAGCATATACAAAAGATGATACAAAAATAAATCAGCTTGTGTTTAAGGATATTCCTAATATTTCTTTTGCAAAAGAAGATGTAATTTCATGGGTACATAAATACTTTTTATTTTTTGCAATATCGTTAGGTATACTTATGGGAAGTATTTTATTTTTTTATTTTGTTGTATTGAGATTAGTTAGTGCATTTTGGTGGGCACTTATGTTATTTATTTTCATGCGCATCTTTGATGTAAGAGAAAGTTATATAATCGCATACAAGGCAGTGCTTAACTTTTACTTTATTCCATCGATTGCAGTGCTTGTGCTTGGATTGATTGGGTTTGGCATACCATTTATAACTACGATTATTTTTATGGCAATATTTATTGCAAATTTAATATGGTTAAAGCGACAGTATGAGGATACTTCAGTAAAAGAAGCTCTGAACATCCCTGAAAAAGAAGCAGAGAATACATCAGTAATACAAATAAAAAAATAATGATGACAAAGTTGTAAATGTGTGATACAGTTACATAACATTTTTAAGTATTTAAATTAATTTATAATTCTATCAGAGCTTCCAATGAGAGGTAACTGATAAACAAGTAAATATATGGCAAGAAAAACTCCTATTGAAAAATTAAGAAATATTGGGATTATTGCACACATCGATGCAGGTAAGACCACTACAACGGAACGAATTCTTTATTATACAGGAATGTCTCATAAAATTGGTGAAGTACATGATGGTGATGCGACAATGGACTGGATGGAACAAGAGCAAGAACGTGGGATCACTATTACATCTGCTGCAACAACAACGTTTTGGAAAGAACATCAAATAAATATCATTGATACACCAGGACATGTTGATTTTACAGTTGAGGTAGAGCGTTCAATGCGTGTGCTTGATGGTGG
>JALWAF010000059.1 GCA_027016355.1 Candidatus Moraniibacteriota bacterium
AATAAAAACTATACCAGATGATAATGCAAAAAAAACAAAAGAAATAAAAGATGATGTAGCACAATCGCAAAAAAATACTATAGAATCAACTATTTCAAAAGGCGAGATTAAATGGCAAGAACCACAAGATGTTGGGGACTTAGGTTATTTTAAAAACAGAGATGGAGAATGTAAAACTCAAGAAAAATCGATATATTACAAAACAGGTAAAGTAATTTCTGGTAGTTATGCTGGTTTTGATATATACAATGTAAAGGGTGATGCAGGGTGTTCAGGTCCATTTATGGATGATTATGGATTTCGTATCCTTGTTAAAGGAAATAAAGTAATATTTTTTAAAGGCACTGAGAGATTTGAAGATTGGGAAATGGATTTGCTCAGAGATTATATTGGTGGAGAGTCTCAGACACGTATAATAAATGGTAATATCACTATAGAAGATTTATCATATCCAGATAAATTAGATGTTGATGGTTATGTATTACAAAATAAAAAATATTTTATCTCAACCTTTTTTGTAGATAATACTTACGACATTTTGCAAAAGGCAGGAACTTCATCATATGGTGATATATGGACTACAAATAGAAAGAAAGCTGATGCAATTTATACAAACAAAGAAGATAAAACACCAGAAGAAATTCAAACATATCAAATGTTTGACACAAATGCATTTTATGTTAAAGCACCAGATGGCTCTATGATTCAATATGTATTGCAATTGCCATTTTTGCCTAAAAAGCAAAAAGATGTGCGAAATTTTGTACTGCCAATAACTTGGAATGATAATACACTAAATCAAGAAGAATACGAATTATATCCAATGGGGTGTGGTGTTGTGCGATATGCATATGATGTAACGGGACAAGTTGATGTTAGTAGTGATTTAGTACAGATTGGCATGCTATCAACTGGAGATAAAATTTATGGTTATAAAGATGTCAATAATTCAGAGTTCAAAAAATGGTATAAAAATACTTACTGGGCAGAGGGTGGAAATAAAAAATCTGAAATAGATGTACTCAAAGAACATCCGCAGATATTTTGGATAGATTCATTTGGACGAACTCTTACTTTTTATAATACAAGTTTTATTTCTCCAGCAGAATGTGGCAAGCCAGTTATTTATCTTTATCCAGAAAAAGATATGGATGTGCATGTGCAGGTTAATCCTACGCAAGGATTCACTGTTACAAAACCAGATTATGGTAAAAATGGTTGGTTTGTACATGCAACTACAGATAGCGTAATTACAAATTATGCAAATAATAAACAATATCCTTATTTGTTTTGGGAAGGAAATAGTGATGAGTTGTTACCAAATATGGAAGAGGGGTTTGTAGTAAATAAGGATGAGTTATCACAATTTTTTGACGATACATTAACAAGAGTAGGACTTAATGAAAAAGAAATTGCAGATTTTAAAGAATTTTGGATTCCAAAGATGAAATTAGAAAATAAGCCATATTACCAAGTGTCATTTTTATCTAAAGTATTTATTAATAAATCTGCACCACTTACTATTGAACCAAAGCCAGATACTGTGATTCGAGTATTAATGAATTATGAAGGTTTAGACAAATATCGTAAAATCCAAAGTCAATATTTGCACGCGCCTGAAAG
The DNA here is from genome assembly GCA_027016355.1 of Candidatus Moraniibacteriota bacterium. Lineage (GTDB taxonomy): Bacteria > Patescibacteriota > Minisyncoccia > Moranbacterales. The sequence goes on from JALWAF010000059.1 coordinate 1,624, forward strand.
AACGGGATTTACAGTTGTAGAGTGGGGTGGCATACTTCATTAAATGCATGTCAAAATGATGAGACAGGTTCCAAAGCCTGTCTCTCTTAATATATTTTTTGCAATAATATATAACTTGATGATGAGTAAGGTTGAATAATTATAGTATTTGTAATAATGATAAAATGACAAAAATAATAATTATAATTGTAAGTTTATTGTTGGTTGGTGGTATAGCTTTTTTGTATTTGGGTGAGACGTTACAAAACAATGAGCCAAAAGAATATTTTACTCAAAAAGAAGAGAATTTAATAACAGTCAAAATGCCAATATCTGGTATTATTACTCCACATCATTTAGTCGCCAAAGACTTAATTGAAAAATTATTTGCACAAATTGCAAAAGATAATAAAAAAGTAGTTATTGACAGAATTGTGTTGATTAGCCCAAATCATTTTCATGTTAGCGGTGGAGATTTAATTGTGGCAAATAAAAATATTGCTCAAAATGTGGTAATAGATATGGAATTAGCTAATGTATTGAATAAAAAAGAGTATGTATATATAAATAATGACGCATTTAAAGAGGAACATGGTATACAAGGGTTAATTCCTTTTGTAGACAAATATTTCCCAGATGTAAAGGTATTGCCACTTATGATTGAAGATGGCACTAGTAATGATAGAATCGATGAACTTGCTAATTATTTGGCATCGGATGAAGTTAAAGGTAATACGTTGGTTGTATTATCAAGTGATTTTTCACATGATTTAACTCCAGATATTTCTGGTATTCATGATAGGGTCGCAATTGACACAATAGAAAATTTTGATTTGGATAAAGTCCATTCATTAGATACAGATTGCTTGAGTGGCTTGCGTTTGATTATGCAGTTTTCTAAAAAACAAGGGTATGAGAATTTTGAATTACTAGCAAATAGTAATTCTTCAGAGGTATATAATAATTTTTTTATAGGAGAAAATACTAGTTATGTAACAGGGCGATTTAAACTTGGACAAAAAGATCAAAATCAAAAACGAATAGCAAATATGTTATTTGGTGGAGATGTGATGTTAGATCGTACTGTGCGCACAGCGGTGCATAGATTGGGTGTTCCATATTTTACTGATAAGATTCATAGGATTTTTTGGGCACAAGATATTAACATGGTCAATATAGAAGGTCCTATTACAGACAATGTTTCAGTATCTAATGTGATGATGAATGACCCAAATCATTTTAAATTTACTTTTGACAAAAAACAGACAAAAGAATTTTGTAATATTAATAGAATAAATACAGTTTCTATTGGCAATAATCATATTTTGAATTTTGACAAGGAAGGATTGGAGCAGACCCGGAAATTTTTGGAAGAGAATAACATAGATTATGTGGGAGTGCCTGTAGAAGATGTAAAAAATATAGTTTACAAAAATATAAATGATAGAAAGGTTGCGTTTGTTGCTTATAATGATTTTGCACCGCCATCATTAGAGAAAACTATTGAATTAGTAGAGCGAGCAAAGCAAAACAGTGACTTCACAGTAGTTTATCCACATTGGGGACAGGAATATAACAAAAAAATGACCAAAAAGCAACGTGATACAGCACATTTATTGGTTGATGCTGGCGCTGATTTGATTGTAGGAGCACATCCTCATGTTATTGAGCCTGTTGAAATATATAAAAATAAAGTAATATTTTATTCATTGGGCAATTTTGTATTTGATCAGTATTTTAGTAATGATGTGCGAGAAAGGTTATTGCTCAATGTAATGATAGACGAAAATGATGAAATGAATTTTGTATTGACTCCATTGTGGACAAATCAGTTTGGACAATTAGAATTAGCAGATATTACTAGGCGAGAAAAAATATTAAAAGAAATGTCACAAAATTCTATTGTAAGTGATGAAATTAGAGAAGACATACATAATGGAAGATTTAATATCAGTAATCAATAAGTAGGGATTAAATAATAAATTGTAAATATAGTGGACGGGCATGCCCGTCCACTACAAGAAAACTTAAATAATTAGTCTTGATATTTTTGACGAAATTGTTTTTTATAGGTAATATAT
>JALWAF010000060.1 GCA_027016355.1 Candidatus Moraniibacteriota bacterium
GCACATACCAGAGCCTTCATCCGACATGATAGCAATAAATTAGCACGTGCAATTGCACTCATTACGGAGTATAGTGAATATAAATCGTTTAACATTTTATGAGCATGGATAAAAAAATAGATTATACACAATTTCAATATAAGCCACGGACTTTCATGTACTTTGTGGCGCGTCAATATAAATTTCTTCTTATTTTGACAGCATCACTTATTATTTTGTCTGAAGGGCTTTTTAGTCTTGTAGTATATTTTTTGGGAAAACTTACTGACTCAATTAATAATTTTGCGTCAAGTCATAATAGTGACATTATATATCATAATGCACTTCTTCTTATTATTGTATTTGCAATTAGTTTTATTTTTTGGCGCATGAGTGGTTTTTTGGGTAGTTATGTCACAACACAATTGGAAGCCTTTTCATTACGTGTATCATTTGCTTATGCAATTCGACATGGTTATAAATATTTTTCTAATCGTCTTGTTGGAAAATTAACAAGTAAAATTGGTAATATCGCACGTAGCATTGAAACGATGTTTCCAATGCTTGTGTGGGATTTTTTGCGGATTATTGTTAAGTTTATTTCTCTTTCTATTATTGCGTTCATTTCAAGTATTCAACTAGGTTGGACATTTATCGCATTTATTATATGTTTTATTATATTCAATGGAGTTACCTCACAAAAATTAGCACGATATGCAAAAAACAGAGCAGAAAAAGCATCAGAATTACGTGGCAATATTGTTGATGATCTTACAAATGTTATGGCAGTACAACAAAATGTAAAAAATAGTTTTGAAATTACACGTATCAATCAATATATTGAGAAGCATCGTTTTTGGCATTTAAAAACATGGCAATACTTTGAAACGATTTTAGCGATAAATTCTTTTTTTGCAATTATGATGTTGTCAATGATTATTTTTGTTTCTTTGCATTTGTGGTTCGCTGGTGTAATTAGTATAGGGATTGTTGTAATGGCAATTGTTATGACGACACGATTGATTGGTGATTTGATTTTTATGGGGAATACATTCAATCGGTTTATGGAGCAGTATGGACAATTAAAGGAGGGATTAGAAGAAGTTTTTGTTCCTTATGACATTGTTGATGTGCCACACGCAAAAAAAGTATATATTACAAGAGGTGAAATTATTTTTCATCATGTTGATTTTCATTATGATAAAGATGATATACATTCTGTTTTTGATAATTTATCTATCAAAATACCTGCTGGACAAAAAATTGGTTTGGTAGGAGAATCTGGAGCGGGAAAATCAACATTTGTAAATCTTTTATTGCGATTTCGTGATGTTGATAGTGGCAGAATTACAATTGATGGATATGATATCAAAAAAATGCGTCAAGATGATTTGCGTGGAGCAATTGCATATGTGCCACAAGAAGCATTGTTATTCCATCGGACACTGGAAGAAAATATTTTATATGGAAATATGAATGCAACAAAGGATGAATTAGATAAGGTTATTCAAAAAGCTCATGCAAAAGAATTTATTTCTCGTTTTAAAGATGGATTAAAAACGCTTGTTGGTGAGCGTGGTGTGAAATTGTCAGGTGGACAAAAACAACGTGTAATGATAGCACGCGCAATGCTTAAAAGTTCGCCGATTTTGGTATTAGATGAAGCAACAAGTTCACTGGATTCACATGCAGAAAAACTTATTCAAGAAGCTTTGGAAGAACTCATGAAAGATCGTACAACAATTGTGATTGCACACAGATTAAGCACGCTCAAAAAAATGGATAGAATCATAGTATTTGATGGTGGCAAAATCGTAGAGGACGGAACACATCAAAAATTATTAGATAAGAAGGGAAAATATTTTGAATTGTGGCAACATCAAACAAATGCGATACAGTAAATTAATTAATAACCAATAAACCCATGAAAATATTTGTAGATTTTGATAATACTATTTTTGATACACGGCATCAGTTTTTGAATGATTTTTTTGGTGTGTTTGATAAATATGGAGTATCTCGTGAAGTTTTTGATAGCACATTGCCATATTTTTCCAAAACTTCACTTCAAACTGGTGAATGTTATTCGCCAGAGAGTCATATCAGAGAGATAAAGAAATTGACAGAACAAAATATCAATGAAAAACAATTCTTGCAAGAAATGGAAATATTTCTAGAAGATTTAGAGAAATATGTTTTTGATGAGGATTTTTATGAATTTGCAAATAATTTTGATAAAAAAGATTTAATCATTTTGTCCTATGGTGAAGATAATTTTCAATCACAAAAAATAAATGGTTCGGGCGTAAAACAGTTTTTTGAAGATGTAATTATTACACAGGGAGATAAAACAAAAGAAATCGAAAAATATATACAAAAATGTTGTGGTAGGGACAGTGTCCAAGTACCTGTCCTTATTGACGATAAATTAGGATATTTTGAAAGTGTAAAACACTCACAGTTAAATATAAAAACAATTCATAATGTGCGGGGTGGAGAATTTTGTAATGATGAAAAGAATTGTGATATGCATGTAAAAACTTTGAGAGAAATAAAAAAATCTCTGTCGTAAAGTTTTACGACAGAGATTTATATTAGGCAGCCTTAACGAGCTGTAATTTATTACACCTCAGGTCCTCCATAAACTGCTGCTCCCATTTCTGGAGCCACATGTAATTGTACAGACGACCAAGCGTTACCTTATTCGTCAGATGTACAATTACATGCCTGTTTGGCATGCAATTTGCGTTTTCTCGATTTTCATATCGAGTGATGTTAATAAATCCGTAAGTATCAAAAATGTTAATCCAATACAGTACAACGCTGTAATGAATCTTTGCTTTGCATGTAATATCAGGTAACAAAACTTCTTTTTCGCCATTTTCACAGCAAGCAAGAAGTACAGTTACGACCCGATAAGCATTTTCACTTGGGAACAGAGTATTGCATTTTGGCATTTTAAAATCTCCTTTTTGTAATATTTTGCCAATAAACTTCTTAATGAACGAAAAAATATTATAACATCATTTATGCAAAATGTCAATTTAAGTAGGTTTGACAAAATGTAGTTTTTAGTGTATAATAAATAATCGTTGTTCTTTATTTTTTGATTTGTTCATAGGGAATAAATCAATCTTCACCGCACCGCTACAATCATTGTGGCATAGCAAAGGAGAGGTGGTATGAGTGTAACCACTTGTAAAGGAAGGGGTATTTATTTAATTCAAAAAGAGACTGGTTTTGAAGTGCATGTCAGGCTTGAATTAGGTGTTATGGATCAGGCAGAAAGGTTTAAACGTATAGTTAATGAACAACTTTCATGGTCTGGTACAGGTATTCATGCGTGCATGATTCGACATGGTAATAAATTGCATTTTCAATCTTCTGATTTTACGTTATGGAATAAATCTGAAGTGGACAAGGTTTTTGTCAATGTCTGGAATAGTCTGACCATTTTTGAGGCAGAAATTAATCTCAAAAAACGCAAACGTCAGGTTCGAGATGTGTTTAATAAATGCAAAGATTCTGACAGAATTGAACAAATCGCCAAAATTCTTGGCGTGTAATTAATCTATAAACCCCCAGCATAGCTGGGGTGTACGTTTGAAGGCGATAGCCGTATACTAAAGCCACCCGGCAGGGTGGCTTTAGTAGGAAATACGCTATGAACAACCAAAGAC
>JALWAF010000061.1 GCA_027016355.1 Candidatus Moraniibacteriota bacterium
CAGTATAGATTATACAGAAAAAATCCATCCTTACTTTAAAAAACTAGCTCCAAAAATCATACGAGCAATACCAGAACTTGTTTATGGAGGAATAGATTTTATTACACCAGATATCACAAAGGATCCTCGGGAGGTAGGATATAGTGTAATTGAAATAAATGCTTCTCCAATGATTAGCATGCACCATTATCCCTATAAAGGTAAATCCAGAAACATTGCAGATTCATTAATTAAAGAAATTCTATTATAAATATATTTTATAAAATAAATTTATAAACTATTTTAAGTATTAAATATAATTTGGATTATAGAAACGTTTATGTTAAAAATAACAGTAGCATCAACAAAAGAAACATGGTATACAAAATCACTAAAAAATGCAACAAAAAATAACAATGTATCTGTACAAATAAAAAATATCTCTTCTGTTGAAGATTTGTCTGATACTGGTGACGTTATATATTGGCGATCTAGTTCTATTGAAAATGATTATCCCACAATTGCACAAAGATCCACCTTTCTTCTTGAAGCACAAAAATCCGGCAAAATTATTGTAAATGAAACACTACTAACCAATCCTTTTTTATCTTACAAATCATACCAGCAATCTTTTGTAAAAACGACATTACCAAAGCTAAATACAATCCCAACATTTACTGCAACCACCTTAGAAAACCTTAATAAATTTATTGATGACGACATTTTATCATTTCCGTTTATTGCAAAACCTAATCATGGCTCGCAAGGATCTGACATCACCATTATTACTTCACATGATAATCTAAAAAATATCAGAAATATTTCACAATATGTATTTCAAAACTTTATACCAAATAACGGTGATTATCGTGTGTATGTTATTGGTGGTGTTGCTGTTGAAATAATAAAAAGAACATCTTCTGACAAATCATTTCTCAATAACATTTCTCAAGGTGCTACAGCACAAAGAGTTGAAGATGTTGAACTTAGAGAAATACTTGCAACAATTGCAACACAAATTGCTACAACAATGGACCTTTCAATTTGTGGTATAGATATTATACAAAACACTGACAATAAACTGTATTATTTCTTAGAAGTTAATACCGTAGCTCAATGGAAAGGCTTGCAGTCTGTTAGTGACATAAATATTGCTAAGTGTATTACCAACCACCTCACTTCTATAGCTTTACGAACTAAACAAAAAAATTCTACACGTTCCATTGTTAAAAATTATTATGAAAAAAAATTAGATTTTTTACCTCGAGAAAAACAATTTCACTTTTGTTCTCGCATGTATTTAACAACAAACGATGAACGTTATTATAAAAGATTAAAACAACTAAAATCTTGGTATAGTTGGAACACAGATACACTAGAAGATTCAATTAATGATTTATTCAAAAATTCTACAAATGACAGTTCTAAAGTTGTTAATAATTATAACTTCCGTTTATCTGCAATTAAAAAATATCCGCTACTTGGAACCTATAATAAAATTTTATACAAAACACTTTTTACAAAAACAATTTACAATATTGATTATCGAAAAGATATTGCTCCATTATTACAAAATACTGATATTAATAGATACAGAAATTCTCTTGCTAATGATGCCCAATCCATTTTTGCACTATCTACCCATGCAGTTAATTTCATTTACCTATCATCATGGCTCTTTGATGATACTAGTGGTGTAGACATAATTAATTTACTCAATATTGCACGAAATGAAAAGCTTAAAAATAGAACTGACAGCGCTCTTTCTCACATATATTTATTAACACACAGTATTATTTGTGAATCTCTTTTTTATTCTCAAGAAATATCTCAACACAAATCAGTTTATATAGATATGCTCAAAGATTTAGAAAATATAATAACTGCACAATACACAAGCATATCTCTTGATCAAAAATGTGAGTTTCTTGTTTGTGCAAATATGTTAAAATACAAAACATATTTACAAGAAATAATTAACAATGAAGTCTCACTTTCACTTTCACCCCATGGAAACTATATAGTGGATGTATTTAACACACACAAACATTCAACAAAGAAGGATATGTCCTTATCGGAACATAGGAACGTTCTTTATTTATTAACTAACTAAAATATATGCAAAAATTTTACATTTTTTATCACAATTATATACAAGAACCCCGTGCACAAAAATTATTTAATGCAGCAAAAGAAAATGGACTTGAACCGCACTTAATTATTGCGAATGATCTAATCTTTAAAAATAATGAAATTTTTTATAATGATAAAAAAATATCATTCACCCCTAAAAATCTTTACTGGACAATTTCCTCAACTCTAACACTAGAAACTATTACTTTTATTGGATCGCTAAATAATACCCCTGTCTACCCACTAAATAACGCTTCTATTTATATAGACAAATATAGAACACAATGTTTTTTTGCAAGCATTGATATTCCTACACCACCTACAACATTAATTTCAACAACTGATTATCAAAAATATATCAAAGATCTTGGCGACTTCCCTTACGTGCTAAAAAAAACACACAGTTCAGCTGGTAAAGCAGTTGAACTTATACATTCTTTCGAAGAAATTGAAGAATTCATTCAAAAAAATCAGGTAGTTAAAAAAGTTCCTCTTAAAATAAATTCTTTTATTTTACAAAAATTTATACCCGAAAGTGCTGGAACTGATTATCGCGTTTTATGTATTAAAGATCAAGTACTTGGTATTATACAAAGAACAGCAAAATCTGGTTTTAAATCAAATTTTTCACTTGGTGGAACTGTTAAATATATAGAAAAAAATGAAGAGATGGAAAAGATGGCAAAAAAAATTATGCAAAAATCAGGTCTCTTCATGGCTGGCATAGATTTTATTAAAAGTAATGATGGATATCTCGCAATTGAAATAAATCCATCCCCACAATTTGAAGGTTTTGAAAAAGTTACCAATATAAATGTTGCCGATCATATCATAAAAGCATTGTTACAAAAATAATTATCTATACTTAATCATTTCTGTACAATTAAACAAAAATCATATATACTACACGCACTAATTTTTCAGAAATAACAAAAGAGTGTATTATATAGATATATGAAAAAAATGTATTCTCCACGTGATTTCAAACAAAAATCACAAAAAAGATATTGTTATTGTTTTGTAAAAAAATGTAAAAAATTTTTTACATCTTTTTTGAGTTATTTTAAAAAAAAGAAGACTTACCCAAAACCATCTAATGAGCCTATTTATATATCAGAAAAAAATATGACCTCCAAGAAAAAACGTAGCAAAAAAAATAAGTTTGCCCTTAAAAAAAGTTGGAAAAAATGGTCTATTTTAATTTTAAAAATTATAGCAATTTGTTGTGCTATAGGACTTTTAGTTGGAATTGGAATATTTGCTTATTTTGCAAAAGATCTTCCAGAACCAGGAAAAGTAAATACTCGTACCATTGATCAAAGTACAAAAATATATGACCGCACAGGCACAATACTTCTTTATGACATCCATGGTGAAGAAAAACGCACACTTATACCACATGATGAAATACCGCTAGTATTAAAACAGGCAACTATTGCATTAGAGGATCATAATTTTTATAAACACCACGGTTTTGATGTGAAAGGTGTTACTAATGCAGTTCTTTCAAATATTTTTCATATAGGTAATGGTCGTGGAG
>JALWAF010000062.1:0-1402 GCA_027016355.1 Candidatus Moraniibacteriota bacterium
GATTACTAAATACAAAAAAGATTATCACAGAAGAACTAGAAACAAATGTACTCACAATTAATGACAACGTGACAATAGAAGATGAAGATGGAGAAGATGTGAATGCTTCTTCTGTGGGAACTGCAACTATACCTATGGGTGAAACTGAAGTAGAAGTAGTGACTGAATCACTTAAAGATGGTGGTAGAGTGTTTGTAACACCAGTTAGCGATATGGAGAATAATAGTTTTCATGTTGAAAAAGATTATGATGATAATTTATTTAAGATTATAATAGAAAAAGTTTCTGAAATTGATATGTCTTTTGATTGGTTTATTGTTAATTAAGATTCTTATTAATTTAGAGTTTTGTAAGACCTCATCTAAATCAAAAAGTGGCTGTAATTATAGTGAGTAGTCATAACTGCTCACTATTTTTTTGATTATTGTTTGTGCATGTTGTATACTCCTAGTTATAAGCTACTAGTTATTGATTGTTAATATTATGAAATGTCCATTTTGCAAAAAGCCTCAACAAACACGTGTTGTAGACTCTCGGACAATTAAAGATGGTCGTAGTGTACGACGTAGGCGGGAATGTTTAAAATGTAAAGAGCGGTTTACCACGTATGAAGATATTGAGCTTTTAAGGCTTACTGTAATTAAACGTGACGGCACAAAAGAAGAGTATGATAGATATAAAGTAGAAAATGGGCTTAGAAAAGCACTTGAAAAACGACCAGTAACAGAAGAACGTATCGAAAAGGTCATTGCGGAGATTGAATATGAAATTCAATCAAAAGAAAAACGTGAAATGAAAAGTCGTGTAATTGGTAAGATTATTATGGACAAACTCAGAGATGTGGACGATGTTGCCTTCATACGTTTTGCGAGTGTATACAAAGCTATTGGTTCAGCCGATAGTTTCCGTAAAGTGATTCAAGATATAATGAAAGATTAAAATATAAAACTTGTAGCATGTTTTTATCATGATATATGAAAATTAATGTTAAGGTAATTACTAAAGCTCATAAAAATATTGTCGAGAAAATTGACAATAAAAATTATGTAGTAAGAACAACAACTGTTCCGGCAGACGGGAAAGCAAATAAAGTAGTGCAAAAATTACTTGCTAGTTATTTTGATGTGGCAAAGAGCTGTATACAAATTACAAAAGGGATTAAATCTAAAAATAAAATTATTGATATTGACAACGGTTAGTTATTGGTAATATACTAATATACTTGCTTACTGGCAGGCAAGCTAACTATTAATAAAGTAGTCACATGTCACTTTCTCACATCTCTAGATTTGTACTATGGGGTTCAATAGGGTTTATTTGTGGTGTGGGATTGGTTTCTTTTTTTGTCGTATCAATTGATGTAATTCTTTTTATTATTTTAATTATTGGCATAAGTAGTATT
>JALWAF010000062.1:1412-3646 GCA_027016355.1 Candidatus Moraniibacteriota bacterium
TTGTTGTTGTTTTTTGTTTTTTTCTGTCTTATGTTTTCAATGGGTGCAATAATTGAAAATAATGTGCTTGAAAAAATTCATTATATTGAAAATAATGCAGGAGCTACTGAGATTGGAATAGCAACAGTTATTCGAGATACTGTACAAAAAGGTTGGAATACTCGCGTGATACTTAAATATGAAAATAGCACAACGGTTATTATAAAAGATAAAAAATATACAGAGCTTGTGTATGGTAGTGTTGTGAATTTAAAGTGTAAAACATCATTGCCGGATATGTATAATGATTTTGATTATCATAAATATCTTGTTATGTCCGGAGTGGATTATATTTGTGATGATTTCACATATGAAATTATTGGTTATAAACCAACAGTTCTAAGCAGGCTTGCACAGTTGCGATTGCATATGGAATCTGTTATAGATAATATCATCTCAGCTCCAGAAGCAGGACTTGCAAATGGATTGCTTTTTGGAGGTAATGATAGGCTGTCAGAAAACTTGCAAGATAAATTTGCAAAGACAGGTATGACACATATTGTTGCAGTAAGTGGATATAATGTGTCAATTATTGTTATAGTTGTGATGGGATTTACAATTTTTATGGGAGTACATCGTAAATATGCTGTTTGGTTTGCTATTGTAGGTGTGATATTTTTTGTGGCAATCATAGGATTTCCGTCATCAGGTGTGCGTGCGGCTATCATGGGTGTTTTGGTTCTTGTTGCAGCAATTTATGGTCGTGTGTCGCATGTATATGGAGCAATTTTTTTCACGGCTGCAATTATGATTATGTTTAACCCATTGCTTTTGCGTTATGATGTGGGATTTCAATTGTCTTTTTTAGCAACGCTCGGTATTATATCTGTGTACCCATTAATAGAAGGAACTTTTGTAAGAAAAAAAACTGTATTTGGTATTGTTGATGTACTGTTGCTCACGGCCAGTGCGCAATTATTTGTAATACCTATTATTGCATATCATTTTCATACAGTTTCGTTGGTATCACTTTTGGCAAATGTTTTGGTTCTGCCGATTATTCCGCTTACGATGCTTTTTGTTTTTCTTACTGTTATTGCAAGTTTTGTATTTTATCCAGTGGCATTGTTTTTTGGGTGGATGGCATATTTTTTATTGGAATATGAAATATGGGTTGTCAGTAGTTTGGCTAAAGTATCGTGGGGAAGTATGACAGTTGATAATATTAGCACATGGTGGTTTGTTATGTATTATATAATAGTAGGAGCCGTAGTTTATTTATTAAATAAATATTTATATGAAGTTTAGGAAAACGATATATAGTCTTATGGGTGTTGGTGTAATACTTATTATTATCTGTGGAGTGATTGTTTGGAATATTTCACATTTTGGTGATACTAAGGTGGCTTTTTTGGACATAGGGCAAGGTGATTCAATTTTGATTTCACGAGGTTCATATCAAATTTTGATTGATGGAGGACCAGACGGCACAATTCTTATGGAACAACTTGGAGCCCAGATGCCATTTTGGGATAGGAATATTGAGATTGTGATAGCAACACATCCAGACAGCGATCATATCGATGGACTTGTAAGTGTGTTCAAAAATTATTCTGTTAATCAATTTTGGTATACAGATGCTGGTAAAGATACTTCAGTGTATAGAGCACTTAGTCATTATGCAAAAAATGAGAGTGGTGTAGAAAAAATAATAGCGTACAGTGGGCTCCGTGCAGATATTGTGAGTGGTGTACATCTAGATGTCATATATCCATTTAAAAATACTATGGGAGACATAGAAGACATGAATGATTCTAGTATAGCGACGCTGCTAACAGTGGGTGAAGAAACATTTTATTTTGGCGGTGACCTTACTTCAATAATTGAAGACGCCTTGCCATTAAATGATGAAATAACAATATTGAAAGCTAGCCATCATGGTTCAAAGTTTTCTACAAGTGATGTTTTTTTAGAAAAAACTGCGCCAAGAGATGTGATTATTTCAGCGGGAAAGGATAATCGCTATGGACATCCACATAAACGAGTACTGCAGAGTGTAAAAAATATAGGAGCGCAAATATTTCGTACAGATCAACAAGGGACGATAGTATATAGGTGTCATCAAGAAAAATGCAATGTTGTATTAAAAAAATAATTATTATAATATTTTTTATAGTAATCCCTCACACTCCTAAACAAAACCTCAAAAAAATGTTAACCTATAGATGTTAGAAATCAAAAAAACAAAATGCAAA
>JALWAF010000063.1:0-2210 GCA_027016355.1 Candidatus Moraniibacteriota bacterium
TCCTTACATTGTTTAAAAAATTGTTTAATTTAAAATTTAATTAAAATTTAAAATTGCAAATTTACAACTAAAATACATTGGTGGCACCAACTGTAATTAATGTCACAATAGTACCAGATATTATTGAGCCAACGGCTAACAGCGGAAAAGCTTGTCTAAATGGTATTTGAAAAATTGATGCCGCCACCGCTCCTGTAAATATTCCTGTCATTGGAAGTGGGATTGCTACAAAAATTACTAATGTAACAGCTCCCCATTTTTCAAATTTTTCTTTATTTTTATTATGAATTCTGTCTATATATTTCTGCCACAAATTTTTTAACACATCTGATTGTGCCAAAAACAAATGCAAAACTTTTTCTACAAAAACAAGAACAATTGCACCTGCAATAACATTACCAAGTATCGAATACCCCATTGCAATAATCGGATTCATGTCAAATTGTGTAATCGCTATTGGGATTGATGCTCTTAATTCTGTGATTGGAATCATTGCAATCAAAACTGTGGCAACACCATCAGGAAATCCTGCAAGCATCTCCATAATCTTTTCTTTCATAATAAAATCAAAATTGTAAAAATTATATCTTAGGGAATAATTCCAGTGATTTTCTCAATGCTTCTGCAGCTTTTTCCGGTGCAATTGGCACTATTTCTATATCTGTTGCAAATTCAAATCCTGCATAAACATGTGTTCGTGGGAAAATATCAATATGATAACTATATTCATCATAAGCCTGTCCATCACATGGGGCTGTACGAATATAATAATTAAAATCCGGGTCACCTAAAGTATCATACAAAGCTCTGAGCGCATGTGAAAGTGCATCAGCAATAAACATCCCATCATTCGGAGTTAACCGTTCAAAATATGGCTGAGGTTCTCTTGGCAATAAACGCATTTGAAAAGCACGTGATGATGCAAATGGACAATATACTATAAATTTATCATTTGTGTAAACAATTCGGCTTCCTTTTTCAAGTTCATATTCTACCATTACTTCAAAAAGATGTTCTTTTGTTTTTTGTGTATATTCTCGACAAGCATTAATTTCTCGCATAACAGCTGGCACAGTCACTGGCAATGTGATAATTTGTGAATGTGGATGTAAAATAGAAGCTCCCGCTTTTTTACCATGATTATGAAATATAGAAATGCTATTTACACTCTTACCACTCATTAACTCAACATATCTTTCACGATAAGCATCAATAACTTCTGCAAGCTCACTTTGCTCCAATAGGGCAAAAGTTTTACGCCCATCACGCGTCACAACAATTTCATGACTACCAATTGCTGTCATAGCACTGTAAGGACCTTCAGAAATATCTTTTTTATTTTCAACATTTTCTACTGCAGGAAATTTATTTGGAAATACACGTGTTGTCCATTCGTCATTATCATCTTTATAAATCAACACATCTTCCTCCTGACCAGTTTTTTCTGGATCAGCAAAAATATCTGACTCTAGTTTATATTCTTGTTTATCATCTTTTACCACAAAATCATCTGGTCGTTTTCCACGCTTATCAGCAATAATTACCCATTCATCACGCAAGATATCATGACGCAATTGAGCTTCATCTGCTAATTCCTCCTTTTTTTCCATTTGCACATTAATCATTTATCTTATTAAATTGCTTTGCACCAATTTGTGACACTTACAATTTTTATATTAATTCTTATTTTTATTTGTTTTTTATATTATATTTTCCAGCCCATAAACGCATCCTTGTCTTAAATAAATCTATAAGTACTTGTATAAAACCATTAGGACCAGTAAGTCCTACTGTTGAGCCTTCTTCATTAAGCCATCGCACAGGCAATTGCACAATATTAAAACCCATTTTTTTTGCCAAAATAATAAGTTCAAAATCAAATCCAAATCTATCAACTACCATTCTTGATGCTACTTGCTCTGCAGCCTGAGCAGTAAGCACTTTGAAACCACATTGAGTATCAGGATATTGCCACAATCCTAAGACACCTCTGATAAGCCAATTCCCCATATCTCCCATAATTTCTCTATACTTGGGTTGATGAATTTGTATGTATGCACCCTCTATGTCTCGTGAACCAATCACAACATCCGCACCATCACTCAATAATTTCAGAGCTCTATCCATATGTGTAATTGAGGTTGAGCCATCTGCATCAAGAAATACTCGATATTTGCCCTTAGCTTCAAGCAATCCCTGTCTCACAACAT
>JALWAF010000063.1:2220-4021 GCA_027016355.1 Candidatus Moraniibacteriota bacterium
ACAACATAGCCTTTTCCATGATTTTCTTTGTTATCAATAACACGCAAATTTTCAATTTGTTCTCCAAATCCTCTAGCAATTTCTGCAGTATTATCTGGTGAGCCATCTACAACAACCAAAATCTCATATGACAATTTTTTATCTTCTACATATTTCTTTATTTCCAACAAGTTTCTGCCAATTCTTTCACTTTCTTTATAAGCTGGTACAATAATTGATAACTGTATTTTTTCCATATAAAACCAAAAATGTCGATTTCTGTTACGACTTATTTATTTACAACTTTATTATACTATATATTCTTTATTTTGTGTATTTTTTACACAGGCAATATCATGTGCAAATTAATGAT
Organism: Candidatus Moraniibacteriota bacterium; assembly: GCA_027016355.1. Classification (GTDB taxonomy): domain Bacteria; phylum Patescibacteriota; class Minisyncoccia; order Moranbacterales. The sequence continues at coordinate 2,573 of JALWAF010000063.1, forward strand.
TGTCTAAATACTGTTGCAGTATGATTCTAGCTGACTCAGCATCGTCTTTTTCGCTAATTCTTTTTTTGCCTGCTTTTTTTAGGTTTTCATGAGCTTCCCTGGTAGAAAACATTTCTTCTTCAAACACAATTTTTACGCCACACTTTTTCATACATGTAGTTGCAAATTTTTCTATTTTTTCTACATTGTCATCTTGTGATAAATGACTACTTTTACCTATAATTATTTTTGTAATTTCGTACTCTTTTGCAACTTCTAAAAGTCTTTCAAAAATCTCATTATCATTTTCCAAAGTTTCCAATGTAGATGCAATTGCAATTTCTTCTTCAGCAATCGCCAATCCAATTTTTCTTTGTCCCCAATCAATACCAAGTATCATAGCTATGTCTGTGTTAAAATTTCCGTTCCATTTTTTGTTACTAAGATTGTATTTTCATAATGTGCTGACAAACTTCCGTCACTCGTGATAAATGTCCAACCATCCTGAGCAATTTCATTCTCTTCTGTTCCAATGTTTACCATTGGCTCAAGTGCAACTGTCATATTTTCATAAAAAACAAAATTCTTTGTATTTTTGTCCACATAATTTGGAATTTGTGGCGCCTCATGTAATTGTTTACCTATTCCATGACCTACTAAGTTTTTTACCATTTTATATCCTTGTCCTTGTGCATGTGCTTGCACAGCTGAGGCAAAATCAATAAGTGTTGAGCCATCTTTGATTGTTGCAAGCCCTTTATAAAATGCTTTTTGTGTTGTTTGTACTAATTTTTTTGCCTCATCAGATGTATTACCAACCAAAAAAGATCTTGCCATATCGGCATAATATCCCTTATGTACAAGACCAATATCAATTTTGACCACATCACCATTACAAATTTTTCTCTCTGTCGGAATACCGTGCACAATTTCTTCATTAAGAGAAAAACAAATAGTGGCTGGGAAAGGATTGCCTTCTTGAGCACCATAACCTTTAAAAGCAGGCTCACACTCTGCCTCACGAATAAGTCGCTCAGCTAAATCATCAACTTCTAATCCAGTTACACCAACATCAACTTTTTTCTCCAACTCATTCATAACACCAGCAAGAATTTTACAACCTACACGCATTATTTCAATTTCTTCAGTTGTCTTTATAAATTGTTTTGTCATAAACTTATAATACGCTAATTATAATTACAGTCAATAAAAAATAATGTAAAAAATTTAATAATTAATGCTCTTTATTAAAAATAATTTCACATAAACTTACCTCCATAAAGTACTGCTGATACACTTGTTGCCAGGTTTAAGCTTGATACTCCTGATTGCATTGGGATTGAAATGATCTCATCTGATTGTTTTTTTAACTTCTCACTTATACCATTGCGTTCCGTGCCAAAAACTAAAATTGCATTTTTTTCAATTTCAATTTCTTTCATGTTTATACCATCAGCATCACAAGAATAT
>JALWAF010000063.1:4031-11645 GCA_027016355.1 Candidatus Moraniibacteriota bacterium
TTTTAACTTGTAAAACTGTAAGTGCAAATTGCAACCCAGCACCTGCCCTGATTGCATGCAGATGCCATGGATTTACTTCACCACTCACACACACCGCGCTAGCACCAGCACCAGCAGCGACCCGCATCACAGCACCTACATTATCAATATCTCGTGGATTTTCCAAAAATACAATTGCACCATTTCCATCATTTATCTTTTTTTCTACCGGTTTTTTTGCAAGTGCCGTTATCCCAGTTCGTAATGAACCAGTTGTGATTTCATCAAATAATTTTTGATCAATTTCTACAACATACTTTTTTACATTTTTTACATCAGCATCTGTCGCAATTTTACCCATCAAATCAATCACAAAATTTTTATCATTTGTTACAACATCAGTAAACTCCGCACCAAATCGCGCTGCATGCTTAAAAGCATGAATACCTTCAACTACAACAGTATCCCCAGTGCCCTTTTTTGATCTTTGATATAATTCTCTTCTATGCGAGTTTTTCATTTTTAATTTTTAATTTTTAATTATTTCACTCTGCCAAACAGCTTTTAAGGCCGCTGGCCATTCCCTCACAATATCTTTATACATTCCAGTTTTGGTTGGATATGGAAATTTATATGCTACAAATCCACTCGCATCAAGTCCAAGCGCTCGTCCAATATAAACTGCCCTAGGCAGATGGAATTTTTGTGTCACTATAACTACATCATCTAAACCAAATATGTCTTGTACATTTTTCAAACTTGTAAATGTATCGATGCCTGTATAATCACTACTAATAATATTTTCAGGAATTCCTTGATTTACAAAATACTGCCTAACAGGACTTACTTCATCATATATATAATCATCCCCTACTTCTTTATATCCGCTTATAATGATTTTACATACTTTGTCATTGTTGTATAGCTCCTCAACTGCCATTGCCCTTTCTTTAAGAATTGGACTCATTGTTCCGTCAAATTTTACTTTTGCACCTAATAATAAAACATTTTGACATTTCTCTACCTTTTCAACTTCATTTGAGTTAAAAATATAACTTTCACTCACAGACACAACACGCCACCGCGAAATACCCACAATAATCATTGTAAAAATAATAAGATACAGAATATATTTTCCAACTTTTTTCATAGAACAAATTTTATTTTATCAACGAACAGGCACATGGGCACTGTCCCTACGTAATTTAATCTCTGTGATATGGATGATTCACATTTATCGTGCTAGCTCTGTACAATGCTTCCGACAACACAACCATCGCCAGGTCATGTGGCAATGTCATCTTACCAAAACTCCAAAGCTTGTCAGCTTTATCTTTTAGCTCATCACTATGTCCATTAGGACCACCAACGACAAAACATATCTCGCTCACACCCTGCACAGCTTTTTCATCCAAAAAATATGCCAATTCTTTACTGCTAAATTCTTTACCATTTTCATCCAACACAACACAAAATGTATTACTAATTTCTGATAATATTCTTTCATCATTTACACCATCCTTCAAATGCACTACGTTTATTTTATGAAATGCATTTAATCTTCTTATGTATTCTTCAAAGCCTTCCTTTGCAAAAGATAATTTTGGCTCTCCAATTGTAATTATTTTTAATTTCATCACTATATATTATTATACAACACAAAAAAATAAATATCCCTCATTTTTAATAAAAAATGAGGAATTGTTTAATTTTATTTATGTACACACACGAATGCTTCAATTACATAAACAGGATAATTGAATTCCGTTATAAATTTTGACACAATATCATTATTTTGCATCTTAGACAAACTAGATAATAGTCGTAATTGTGGACTAGTTTTAGCCGTATCATCACAAATCACTAAATTATTGTGATATGTCTCAATGCTACATTTATCTTTTTCAAACCATGTAATATTAGATAAAATATCCATGATACGCAAAAATACGCCTGCCGCATCTTCTCTTCCTAACCCATGAATTTCTATTGTCAACACGATGTTCCTCCTTTTTCTCTTAATAAAATATCTATTAGCCACACTAAGACTATCATAGTTCTTCACATTGTCAACGATAAGTTATGTATTGTTTTTAATAATTTCCTTGTATAAAAAGAAGCTTTTCCGTTTTATGAGTTTCCCAGTTTTCCGATTAATTTCCACTAAACCAAATTTGAAATTATACCCACTATCCCATTCATAACTATCACACAAACTATAATGAAAATACCCTATAATATCCACTCCTTCATTAATTGCTTTTTGCATATAACTAATCATCTCTTGCAATAATTCTTGTCTATCCTTATCATCAATACCCAAATTTGTTGGCTTGCCATTTTCCAAAATAATTATTGGCTTATGATATTTTTTCACATGAATAAGCACACGATACAATCCACGTGCAAAAGTTTTCCACACGTCTGGACTATGCCAATCATTTGTGCCATGCCACCCTAACCTTCCTCCGCTTTTACCAAAATAAAATTGATTACTAGTATAATAATTTATACCGATATAATCACTTGTATTACATACTGCATGTATCATATATTCATTTTGTAAAAAACGCTTTACAAAAATATACATTTTTTGTACAACAGAATTATCTCTTCCACTTTCATCATTACATAGAAATGTTGACCCTACTTGAGTTCTTGGAAATTTTTTCTTCCATAATATATACGTTTTCTTATGTATGCATAATAAATTATACGCAGTTTTTAATGCTCTAAAATAATTTTTATAAAATGGCGGACGAATGCCGTGCACATAACTTGTGCCAACATAAACAGACGGCTCATTTAATACAACAACATAATCAATTAGATCACCAAGTTCATCTCTAACATGTGCAACAAATCGTAAGAATAATTTAACAGCTTGCGAATTGTGCATGCCATATTTTTGTTCAAACCACATTGGCACGCTCCAATGCCACAAACCAACAACAGTGGTAACCCGTCGTTTACGCAAATCTTTTAAAATATTTTTATATTGCTGTATTGCTTTTATATCAAATTGCCCTTCTACAGGTTCAATCCGTGACCATTCAATTGTAATGCGCAAACTATTGCAACCTATTTCATCTACAAGATTATGATATTTTTTGTATGTTCCCCAATAATTATTTGCACAACCAATACACGGCACTTGACCACGTCTAGCCCAACTGTCCCAATTGCTATTTTTATTGGACCCTTCTGTTTGTTGACCAATATTTACTACGCCCCAAAGGAATTTTTGTTTACTATTGTTTTTCATATCCTAACTATAGCATTATCATTACTGTAGTAACAGCCTGTCGCTACAATCAAAAAAGACGTCATATCTCAGACGTCCTTTGTTTATTTTCTTGATAAAAATTTTGTTTTAGATTGTATATTTTCATTATCATCAATTGCTATTATTTGATTGTAGTAAATACTTACTACACCAATCCATCTTGATACACTTTCTGGCGAATGCGATGCACAACTACCACCACACTTCCACGGATAAACCATTTTTGCAGGCGTATCACGATTTGTATCATAGACAAAATGTTCAAGTCTTTTTGCAATTGTATCAACCGCTTCCTCTCGTGATCCGAAACATGCATGTCCCATTGCCTGACCACGTGAACCTCGTGTCTTGTATCCCCAGTAATTATAACAATCAATACCATTTTTGGATGGAGCATGTTTGCCCATCTGACTTTCAATGTTTGCAATTCCCACAATAAGTGCTGCAACCTTTTGATCCTTAGTTGCAATATATGGTGCCATTTCTTGCATTGGAGTTCCCTCAAGTATTGTTGCAATTTCTTGCGTCATAATATTCTGCTTTGATTCAAAAATTTTTCCAGCAGAACTCAATTTCGCACATTCATTGTCAATATTAATAATAGGATTATCAATATCTTTATTGGTTAGTTTTTTACCAAAAACACATGCATTGTATCTTTGTAAATTTTCTGGCACAATCTCCTTTTCAACTTGAGAAGAAGCAGTGCTCACAAAATAAAAACTCCCAGCAACAATAATTATTAGTCCTGTAAGGACAAAGTACATATTGTACATTAGAAAAGAACTTAATTTATGTAGTGATGATTTGATCATCTTCTGCGTCTCTACAAATAGACGCTTCATCGGTAGTGGTTCGTCATTAATAATCATAATGTGTTTTACGAATAAAACCCCTAACTCTATTAAATCGTGTTATAAATTATTCTTACAAATAATTTAAATACGAGAAATAAAGAAGTGTGTAAAAATTACACACGTAGATATGAGTATACTCCTATAGGAAAATTTGTCAATAGTCTTAAAAACCCCTCAAATAAGGAGTTTCTAAGACTATCTTTTATATTGTGTATTCTACTTGGATAACTTACTGTAATAAGAATTAACAGTGCCAATCCAACGATCAACTCCAGCTTGTGAGTGACCCTCGCATGTACTACCACATTTCCACACTATCAGTCTCTTTGCAGTTGTGCGATCATATTTATAAATAAGTTCATGAATACGTTTTCCCACTGTTTCTACCGCATCCTTACGAGAGTTAAAACATGTATGACCTCCTGAACCCATAAGTTTTCTCTTGCCTCTATAACCCCAATAATTATAACAATCTTGTCCATTAAGTACTGGTACACGTTTGCCCCATTGACTTTCTTGTTTTGCTATTGCAATTAAATATTTTGCTACCTCTGGATCTTGCTGAAGAATATATGGTAACATCTTTTCAATTGGATACCCTTCAACCATTTCTTCCGCCTCATGCTTCAATGAATATTCCTCTTCAATTTCAATCTCAGGCTTATCTTTAATTTGTTCGCTTTGTTTTTTTTGTACGCTATCTACTGATTGCTTCTTTTTATCTTTTTTGGAATTAATTTTATCAACATCTTTTTTTACATCTTTGCTATTTGACATTGCTTCACTTCCACTAGCAATATTTTCTTGCACACTATCCACTGCAACTGGTTTATCTTTTTTATTTTCTACAGCCTTTGCTGATGCTTCTTTTTCTTTTATATTATTTTCATTTACTCTTTCTTCTTTTGATATTTTTTTATCAGATTTATTCTTTTTCCCTCCTTCAAGGTTTTGATCTTGATTATTTTGCACAACCAATTCAGCAATTTTGTCATTTGTGCCACCTACAGCTTCTTGAACACCTTGCGCAAATGCATTTTGTCCCAAATTTTTATAAATCATACTCATTGAAACCATGCCGAAAAGCACCGCACCTGCAAGTGATACTTGCCACATACGAATTGGAGACATATCGAGTTTAAGCGCCATACGAAACGAAGATGTAATATCTTTTACATTCCTAAACTCTGAAACAATGCGTCTTTGTTGTAATTCTCCTGCAGAATAAACTCTGATATAACGAACATGTAAGCTATCAAAATATCCACGCGAATCAATGTAATTGTATTTAATACTTTTTTTATACTGCTGTTTTTTTGAAACATATTTACGCGAATCTTCTGTAACAAAAAACCCCGTACGCTCACCTCCAAGCAATAAAGTTTGAATATTTCTATTATGATTATTTTTTATGACTTCATGTAATGTAGACAATTGTTGTTTACACTCCATTTGTCTTTTGACTATTACACTATCGCCGATGTTTTTCTTTGTTTTATTCACCCGTTTTTGTATAAAAAATTATACAACCTCCAATCAATGATTACTACAAGTATTATTATATCATGTTTATTTATAAAAACCTATTTTTTTCTTTTTATTAAAAAAAATATACAAATACCCACAATAAACATAATGAGTGACAATAATTGTCCCATCGTCAATCTACCCACAATAAAACCTAATTGTTCATCTGGTTCACGAAAAAACTCTACACCAAATCGCACTACCGCATATCCCACTAAATACAATACCCCTAGCATACCTTTTTGTAATTTGCGATTGCGTAAATTCCATAAAATTACAAATAATACTATTCCCTCAAAGAAAGCTTCATATAACTGTGAGGGATGTCTCAGTACAACTTCGTTATTAAAATGCATTCCAATTGGTGATGTTGTAATACGACCAACTAATTCTCCATTGAAAAAATTTCCAATGCGACCAAACATAAATCCCAATGGCACTGCAGGCACAATAAAATCAAAAAGTGCAATAAGATCTTTTTTGTTTTTATAGGCAGACCATGCCAGTGCGATTGAAACACCTATGATGCCTCCATGATAACTCATGCCATATATCCCAACCCACTTATCAAGTGTGAAATCGTATGGCGAAATAATTTGTATTGGATGAGCTAAATAATAACCTAAATCATAAAAAATAACATACCCTAATCTTCCACCAACAACAGCTCCTACAAGTGCATTTACAGTAACATCTTGGATAAACTTGATATCAAAATCACTTTCGTTTTTGTGTATACGCCACCATAATAAAAAATAAATTACACCAAATGCAGTAATCCACATAAGTGAATACCAATACACCGATAGATTTCCAACAGAAAAAGCTACTGGTCTCACATACTCTGGCAGGTGTTGATAAAAATTTATCATATCAAAAATAGAATTTAAGCATTAAATTTATGTAATTGCCCTTTAAATTCTAATGCATATATTTTCCACATAGCTAACATCAAAGCTACAATAATTGGACCAACAATAAATCCAATAACACCAAACAATTTTAATCCGCCAATAGTTGCAAAAAATACAGCTAGTGAATGCATCTGCACATCTCTACCAACAAGTTTTGGTCTAAGTATATTATCTATTGTCGAAACAAAAACACCAATTATAAATAAAAATACAGCTTGCCAAGCATTACCCAATATAAACATGATAATTGCGACTGGGAAAATCACAAGTCCAGCTCCAACTGCTGGTATTATACCCAAAATAATCATAATAATAGTCCAAAGAACTGGAGATGTCACTCCAACAACAGCAAAAGCTATTCCTCCAATAATTCCTTGTATACACCCAATCACTACTGTACCTTTGAGTGTTGCTCTTGTCATTGATACAAATTCGTCAATCAATTTTTGTTCATGAGTATTCTTCATTGGACTCAAATCCATAATTTTTTTCATAAACCTCTTGCCATCAATAAAAAAATAAAACAATGTAAAAAACATTACAAAAATTGAAATTGTACTATTAATAATACTTTTATAAGCAGCTTGAATAAATGAAATGGAACTATTTGCAATATTTTTTACGGCATTTCCAATCTCAGGACCATTTACATAAGTCTCTGCTCCACTCAATACTTTATCAAATATAGGTGCATGAACAAATATATTTACAACTTTTTGAGCTGACATTTGTACAACTGACTCCTCCCTAGTACTTTCAGCTACAATATCTGAAACTTCATTAAACATAAGTCCTCCTACAAATATAATTGGCATAATAATTGTAAACATTACAACAACCAACATAATTGCAGATGTGATTGCTGCGCTGTGAATTTTTTCTAACAAAAAATTATACGGGCGTGAAAAAATAACGGCAATTAAAGCCGCTATAAAAATTGCACCTAAAAATGGCTTGATAAGCATAAAACCCCAAATACTCACGCCTATAAGCAAAGCGAAAAAAAAGTATGCATTAAAGTTTTTTATAACCATAAACACTATATTAATTG
>JALWAF010000064.1 GCA_027016355.1 Candidatus Moraniibacteriota bacterium
ATACAGCTTCCCTCCCAGATATTACATCAAAACCAGGGCGCAAAAACGCATCAGGCACAACAATTGTTTCTGACAAATACATCCTACCTCAGGTAAATGACTCAGACCCCAATTGTGGGATGCGATTACTCAAGACAAATTTACATGAAAACAATATTGATGACGATGAAATTCAAATGCTATTTAAACAACTTGTAGAAACCGTACCTACAAAAGCATACTTTGGTACATCTGTTCCATTTGATGTTGTTACTGATATTTGTCGTAAAGGAACCTCTGCCGCAATTGAGCATCTAGGAATCAGGACCAAAAGTGAATTAGAAAATACTCAAAATGGCGGGAACTTTTTTGACCAAGAATTATCTCGTCAAGACATCTTTGATGTAATTCCAAAACTTTATCTACATATTGCAAAATATAGACTTGGACTTCTTGGTGCTGCTGGCAATCATTTCCTGGACCTTATGAAAGTATCGGATATAGTAGATGAAGACAAGGCACGAAAAATGGGTATAGAAAAAGGACAATATTTATTCATGATACACACTGGTTCTGGAATTTTAGGACAGTACACAATGTATACTCACACAGCTAAAGAGCGTGAACATCTCTCACAATCCATAATGGTAGCCCTCGGTAAAATGACATTTAATTCTAGAAAAAAAGATATCTATAATGAAATGCAAAAAGCCATCAAAAAGCATATGGCTGGTGATGACTCACTACTCAAATATGATGCAAACGGACCTGATGGTGAGTTGTATATGACAGCGAGGGCTGCAGCATCAAATTTTGGCACAGCAAATCGCGCAACCATAACACACAACATCGCAAAAACAATAAAACAAACTCTAAATCGAGATGCTGGCATGGACTTAATTTATGACATGCCACACATTTCTATCACAAAAGAAAACCACTTTGGTAAAGATGTATGGGTACACCGTTCAAATACATCCCGAGCCTACGGACCAAGTCGCATGGGACATCACCCTCTATACAGTGAGATTGGAGAGCCTGCATTCATCCCATCTTCTATGGCAACAGATGCTTTTATATGCGTTGGCACAGATGACAATACAGAAAGCTTCTTCTCAGCACCTCACGGCACAGGCAAAGGAGTTAACAGTGACGAAAAAGGGATCTCAAATAAAGAAGAATTATTCGCAAAAATGGAAGATAAAGGAGTACATCTATACAACGCAAAATCTTCAATCGTACTAAACCAAGACTCAGCAAGATACAAAAACATCCACCGAGTAATAGAAGGCGTAGAATCAAATGGAATAGCCACTGTTGTAGCAAAAATGCAACCTGTTAGTGTTATTGTTTATTAAGGAATTCAGACAAATTTAAAAGCACGTTGTTATTACACCGTGCTTTTTGTTCCCACAGAATTTAACTTGGGAAAAAATTATTTGCATTTTTTTAAAGCTTCTAATAGCATGCGCATAGCCACCAATCTTTCTGGTGTTGAAAATGCCGCATTGGCGTACTCATTATTGAAAAGAACAACGGAATATTCATTGGAACAGGATATACTACCCCCTTCCCGGATAATCTTATCCAATCTGTTTTTGTGAATTTTAAATTCAACAATTAATCTTTTAAAATCCTCTTCTGCTTTGTATGCATTGACTATTCCTTGTCTACGCGATACATCCTTAAAATCAGGATGGGAATCTGACCCCAGACTCATTATCGTCACAATCTTATCAAATACTGGATTACTTTTTTCAGTATATACACCATACACTGAAATTAAGCAGAAGGCTATGAGCACTGTATAAATCACATCTTTCAGATTCAACTTCATTTTTCAACCTCCAAATTTTGAATTAATTTTTGCATAAAATTTATTTATTCATTTTCAATTCATTAACAAGCTGCCAAATATCAACGTTATTGACATATAATGCATTGTCAGCATGTATAAAACTTATTCCACCATTAAATCCTTTGACATTAATGCTAGATTTTCCTGCATTTTTGTCAATCAGAATCATAATTTCTCCAGGACCATTGTCAATAATCCCTGGAATATCGTTATTAGTAATCCGATACTGTTTATTCAAGGAAAATTGAATATATGCTTCTACTCCCGTACTGTTTATTATTATAGTCTTTTCCTCTGAGTTATTTGAATTTGAAAATAAAAGAACAAAAAAAATAAAAATTCCAATCATTCCGGCTACAATTATTATCATTTGTATTTCCATAATTTAACCCCTCCTTAAAAGACTTTTAAAAGATATTGACTAAACCACACAACCACCAAACCCACGGCAATGGGAGTTTGTAATTCTGTAATCTTTTGTATTATTGGCTTGTCCTTATCTTTTATTGCCCTTATTGCATCAACAAAAGCAACAAATATTCTATAAACAAGAAATACATACATCAAACCCATAACAACAAAAACAAAATAATTCATAATATTTTGCAGATTTTGCATCATCATTGTTAACACTCCTTTATATTTTTTTATTAAAAAACAACTATTTATAATATCACATTATTCATATATTGTCAATAGTGAAAAAATACTTCAAAAATGATATACTTATCTCATAAATATGAAAATTATATCAATTTCAGGACTGGATGGATCCGGTAAATCAACTCAGATACAATTATTACAAGAATACTTCGAGAGCAGTGGCAAAAAAGTATTCTATTTTCATGCTGTCGAGTTTTCTATCGCAAACATAATAACTCGTAGAGACGCGAATAACCTGTCTACCGAAGAGATAGATCACGTCTCTACAACACCATGTAGTGGACAGGCATGCCTGTCCACTACAAAAGATGTAGTAAAAGCATCATGGTTAAAAATTCAACTGCGTAAAGTTGCGCTTTTTATTGATATTTTTCGTTTTAAATTACTTGTGAAAAAATTAGAAAAAGAAAATTACAATTATATACTTACTGATAGATATTTTTATGATATGATTGTAAACATTGCCTATTTATCAAAAAAACAATACATTCCATTTTTCTTTTCAAAAATTACTGTTCCTGATCATAAATTTTATTTATCAGTTGAACCCAATAATATAATGAGACGAGATAACCCACCCTCTCAAGGATTGCACTATTTAAAAGACAAGGAAGAATTATTTGATAAATATAATAAAATATTTAAACTGACAAAAATTGATGGCAATCGTAACAAACAAGTAATATTTGAGGAAATCATTACAATTTTAAACTTAACTTAAGGTTCAACCTAGGGTCGACCCTAGGTTGAACCTTGTGTATCATATGAAACTAAAAACATCATTTATAATATTAGCAGTAGCAGAGTTTACCTATAATATCTCTAGCTATGTCGTTAATATGGGGCTTGGACGTATGCTTGGTGTGGCTGATTATGGACGATATAGTCTTGTTATTGGTTTTACTACTATGATAATCCTCCTTGCTGGTCGTTCCATTCCAACCGCCATGATGAAACGTATCAGTGAAAATCTCGGGAATTGGGCTCGCATACGAGCAATTCGCAAAAGTGCAGCAATGCTTCAAATTATTATAATATCTTCACTTACTTTTATATTTTTTATATTAGCACCCTTTATTGCTAAGGGATTTAGTGACGCAAGTCTTACACCACTGTTTAGACTAAGTGCATTTGTTATTCCTGCATTTGCTATTTCATCTTTTCATGTATTATACTTCAACGGATTAAAATATTTCAAAGCAATGACAACTATGAAAATTGCTCGTGGTATATTTCGTATTGCATGGATTGTAGGACTTGCTTATTTTATAGGATTAAATGGTGCAATTTATGGCTCAATACTTGCACCATTGAGTGTTTTTGTAGTTGCCATAATCATTGAAATGTTTTTTATCAAGGCAGAAGAAGACGAACACACGCAAAAAGTAGAGACGCATTGCAATGCGTCTCTACACGATAACAAAAATTGTAATGCATCCAAAGAAAAATATTCTTACAAAAAAATTCTCGAGTTTGCTGGTGGATTTATACTATTTTTGGTCTTTTACGAATTTTATATCCGTGCAGACATGTATCTTATCAAAGCAATAACACACAGTGACACAAACACTGGACTCTATAATGCAGCATTTACCATTGCCCTCATTCCTTACTATGTAATGTTTGCACTCACTTTTATACTTTTTCCTACCATGTCAAATCTCGCAAAGAAAAAAGATCATGCTCAAATTCAAGACTTACTCAAAAAAGTCATTCTTTTTCTATTTGCAATTTTAATACCTTCTGCAATAGTTATGGCTTTGATGCCAGAATTTCTCATTACAATGTTCTTTGGCGACAAATTCTTACCAGCCGCTCACTTAATACCATATTTATTAGGAGGTACTATATTTATAACAATATTTTTTGTATTAGCATCAGTATTTAACGGTGCAAACTTGACACGTATACCTGCTAGTATCACCGCCATAGCACTCATCGGAGGAATTAGTGCAAACATACACTTCCTACCTATCTATGGCCTACAAGCGACTGCAATAACTTTCTCCTGTACTGCCACATTCATGGGAATTAGTGCACTGATTTTTATGTATTTAAAATTTTTCAAAAATAACTTAAATTATTAAAACACATCATAATAGAGACACGATTAACTTGTCTGCCGATGAGGTAGATCGCGTCTCTACTGTAAGAAATCTCTCAATTTTTCAAATGCAATCTTTCTCATACTAATTTTATTTTTTTCTTCTTTATTCATCTGAGCAAAAGTTTTTTCTTGTCCATTAGGCACAAAAATTGGACCCCATCCAAAATCACCTTCACCTTGTGGTAATGTAATTTTACCCTCAATTATTCCCTCAAAAAATTCGATATTTCCATTACTATCACTATACCCTACTACTGTTTTTGCCTGTGCATTGTAATTGTCATATTTATGTGCAATATCATAAAGCCCTTTATTTCCAATACTTTTTTCAAACCATTTAATGAGCGGACCTGGCAAACCATTTAAACAATCCAAATACAAAGATGTATCTTCTACAACTAAACTACCTTTATGATGTTTTTGAGCTTCTTTTAACTTTGCTTTTATAATCTCCTTTGCATCTATCTCTTGAATTTCAGGCAAATCAATATCTAATTGTTCCAAACTTGAAACAATTGTTTGCGCTTCCTTAAATTTATTCACATTTCCTGTTATAAATTGTATTTTCATAATTTTATAAAGCAGTGGACAGGCATGCCCATCCACTACAGACTTGTGTTATAAAAAATTTATTTACTGAATCTTATAAATAACACTAACATTTGAAGTAAATTGATTCTCTCCTGTTGGGACAACTGCATCTGCTACTGGTGCAGCATCAATTCCTGCAAATGCACGTTCTGCCTTGGCATATGGCTCTGGATTATCATTATTCTCATACTCATCATATCCTACTACGCTTCCTAGTGATACACCCAAATCTTTTGCAATTTTTTTCGCCTTTTCTTTTGCATCTTTAATCGCATCACTACGCAATTGTCCCCTTATTGCATCTGTATCATCTACATAAAAACTAAGTTGTGATACATTATCCACATCCGCAGTATTAACAATTGCTAAAACTTTTGATGTATTTTTTAAATCACGAATAATAACTTTAATATTTTGAGTTACACGATAACCTTCAAATTTTTGTTTACCATTATTATATGAATAGTCTGGATAAACATTATAGCTTGTTGTTTTAATATCTTTTTGTTCTACTCCAACTGTTTTTAACTGACTAACAAGTGCTTTCATTCTCTTATTCACTGAATCCATAGCTACATCAGTAGTAGCTGCTTTTTTTGTCACAGAAAACGATACTGATGCCGTATCTGGTTTGGCAAAAGTTTCCGCAGTCCCTTCCACTGCAATTGTATTGTCTATATCTGAATTACTATTTATTGTCACATCTCGATTTGAAAAAACCAAGTATGCCATCATGACAAAAATCCCTATAAGAAATATATTTGTCATGGTAGATGATTTCATCTCCATATATTTTTATTATTTAATTATACATTTATTATAACATATTATTGTATAATGTTATCGCTAATTGGGACTTCTAACAATTTCTGTTGTAATTCCTTTTGTGATAATTGTTCTATATTTGCTATATCTTTATTTAATAATTGACTAAGTTTTTCTTTTTTGATTAATACCATTATTCTACCATCTCTAAAAACTTCTAAATATTCACCAGTTTTTGCCAAAGTGTCAACATATCTATTTCCTTCTCCCAATTTTTTATCTCTATCTTTGCTATTTTTGCTTAATTTCAAAACAGCATAATCAGAATATTTTTTATTAGCTGGTAAGTAAAATTCTCTTCGCCTAGATAAATGTGGTCCGGTTTGCGGATCACTTGTCAAACTTCCACCATCTCGTACATATACTAATGCTTTATCTAATGTACTTGCATATACACTTCCATCTATTTCCATCCACTTCCACCATGAATGCAAAGACAAAACAATTCCCACGATAGTTACTCCATATAATATTTTTTTCTTCCAACTAGATTTCCAACGCATTGCCAAATCTATAAAAATAATTGCCAGTATTGCTGGAACAAATATAAAAATATGCGCCCCCCCTTTAAGTCGTCCAGGCACAACAATAAATATCGCCAAAATAATTGACGGCAAAAGTAAAATTACATACCTTGAAAAAAATGGCAGGATGTACAACATTGGTTTCAAAAAATCACCGACAAATGTTACACGTTTTGGTAACTTATAAATATGTTTCATTGCTTCTGGTTTAAAATGACTTAATAAACTATTGTGCTTACTAAATCCTATTGTAATATAATATTTTGCAGCCATATAAAGAGCTATTCCGCCGATAAAAGGTGGAGCAAACCATCTCCAATTGCGCCTATCCCAAAGAGCTAAAATACCCATCATAAAAATCGTTGGCGCTGCGAACTCTGATAAAAAAACAAGTAACAAAATACCTATAATATAATACTTATAATGTTTTTTCATATAAGCCATAAGCATTAGCAAAAAGAAAGGACCTCCAATTGCAACAACGTGCATTGGTCCTACAACTTGCGAGGCAGTTAGTGGATGAAATAAGAAAAGAACTGTTACAATAATTGCTCCAAATTTGCCAATACGAAACAATGCAAATCTATATAATAATATCCCAGCAAGCACAAAACTTATTTGAATAATTGCAAAAAGCGTCAAAGTGTGTGGGATAATATAATAAAAAGGTAAATACCAAATTTGCACAAAACCCAAATGTTCTCGAAAATTATTTGGAGTATTCAAAAAACTTTGATAAAACCAATCTCCATGAATTGTATTCCAAAGAGCATTCTCAGCTACTGCGCTATCTGCTGATAATTTAAAAGCAAATTGATTGTACTTTTGACATGTAGTCCAAAACCAAAAGGCACCTATCAAAATAATTATTATATAAATTAAATAATTCAATTTTAAAGCTTTTTTAAATATTTTCATACACTATTTTTCACATTTATCTGTTTTTTGATTATATGTACAACCTTCAAAAACTTGCCTCCACAGATATCTTGGTTGCACATCTTTGCTAAATTTAGGGTCTCGTGGCTTCTCTTTAAAAATCTTTTTTTCATCTGTGATACAGTCTTCTTTTGCTTTGAAATAATATGCTGTTAATGTTCCAAAATTCTTTTTTTCCACAATATCCAAACATTTCAAAAAATTTTCTAAAAAACCTTCTTGATTTGATTGTGTTCGTATAACTATAAAATAATTTCCTTCACGATATACTGATTTTAAATCTTTTGGAATATGGTCACGCGGAATATTACGTGTATCCACCCTCTCCCAAAATGCTCTTTTATATTCTGGTTGTCCATACATAAATATTGGCCATCCATTTTCTCTATATTTAGACTCCATCCAATCCGTTATTTTCATCATTTGTGAAAATGTTACTCTTGTTTTTTCTTTTAAGATTTTATCACTATGATTTAATACAAAATTTTTATTAGTAGACGCCTGTGCCAATTCTCTATAATATTTTTGTACAAAAAATAAATTTGATGCAATACATATCATACTTACCCCTATTACAAAAATACTTCCTATTTTTTTGTATCTTGTACTTATTATATTTAATACAAATCCCAACATTATAAACATTAGCGGCACATTTAACAAAAAGAATCTCGGAGCAATATCATATGCTAGTGGTATATAAATAACAAACACAATTCCTCCCCACAAAAGCACTAATCGCAGAAAATTCTTTTTATCTACATTTTGCTCATTTTTGTATAACAAAGCCCAACCAATCATACCAAAAAATATCATCATAAAAGACACACTACCAAAGATAAGTCCATGTCTGCAATCATAATTACATCGAATATCACGACCCTTTAATTCTGGCAAAACTGCAAACTGATTACCTGTAAGCACAAGCCAATAATACTGTGTGTGCATCCCTACGTTACGTACTGTTTTATCTACTATATTGTGTGTATTTTTATTATCCCCACCGCTACGATTTAGTGCAACATCCACAAATTCTTTTGTATTTTCACCATCTGTTTTTATATCGTTTACAATAAGTGGTACATTTAAAAATATAAATACCCCAATAGCTAATAACCACCAAGTCCATTTTATTCGTGGCCGTGTCCAAATAAGATAAGCAATTGCAATAATTGGCACAGTCACAAACGCTACAAAATGCATATTTGCTATAAAAGCCAATGCGCCAGCAGCTCCTACAAGCCACCATCCCGAATTTCTATCATCATCTGTCACTCGCAAAAGTGCATATGCAAATAAAATCATAAAAAATGGCACAAGTGTAGGATTCCAACCAAATCGACTGTACACAATCATAAAAAGCGAAACCGCAAAAATCCCAGTGAGTCCCGCAGACAATCTCCATTCAAAAAACCGACGCAAAAATACATAAAAAAGTGGAATCGCTAAAATATTTAAAATGAGAATTATCATTACGCTACCAGCCGGTGTATCTCCAAACACCAAAGCGCTTCCATATTCCAGATAATACAAAAGCGGACCAAGCCTAAGAAACGAACCTGCCGCGCGCGGTCCTTGCAGTGGTAACTCTCCCGGACCATAAACAATAGCAGCATGAACCACACGAAAATCACGAGCCTGATCAAGCTGATAATGCATCCAATCCTCAAAATGATAAGCACGCAAAAACGCACCAAGCAAAGTTATCCCAAGTACAATCCAAAATATTTTATTTTTTAACATTTTTTTCATAGTTTTTATAGTAGAGACACATTGCAATGTGTCTCTACAATTCTATACAATTACTAATATTATTCCTATCACTATCCCACTCTCTAGGATTTATTTGAATATATTCACGAATTTTATTCAATTCAATATCACTTCTTATTATTCTATCATAAAATCGTGATTGCCATGCAAAATTAGCAAATCCTGCAATATGTACTTGTCTTGTTACAGATCCTTTAAATCCTCTAACTATTGAAGCTAAATTATTAATTTGTGGTCCAAATTTATTCTTGTATTGTTTGTCACATCGTAGAGACGCATTGCAATGCGTCTCTACATTATCACTATTATTTATAAATAAAATCGCATGAAAATGATTTGGCATAATAATATATTCATCAAGTATAACATTTTTTCGTAATTTTTCTGTCTTTTGCCACTCATTATCAACAATCTTCCCAATTTCTGACAAAATCATTTTACCTGCCTTTACTTTACCAAAAAAATGTTTTTTATTTTTTGTACAAATTGTTATAAAATATGCCCCATTTTGTGAATAATCATATCCTTGTATTCTTGATGATTGCGTACTGTATTTGTTTTGAAATTTTTTCATAAAATTATCTCTAACGTAGAGACACATTGCAACCTGTCTACCGAAGAGGCAGATGCGTCTCTACAAAGCATTCATTATTCAACTTTGTTTTCAATCAAAAAATCTTTAATTCTCTCAAACATTTTTTCATGACCTTTTGTATTTGGATGTAATCCATCATCTAAATCATCTTTTTGCAATAAATCAAACATATAGCAATATGGCACATTATTTATTTCAGCAACCTCTTTTATTACATTATCATATTTCTTAATATTTTCATTACTATACGATAAATTTGACGCCCATGGCACAGGCGTAACTAAATTTTCGTTTACTGATGTTAATCCTATAAATATCATTTTACTTCCTTTTTCTCTTGTTTTTGTAACCAATTGTTCTAAATTTTTTCTTGTATCTTCCAAGGAAACTCTACATCTATTTATACTTTCATCAAAAGTTGAATCATTTATTCCTATAGCAATAAGTACAATCTTTGGTTGTCTAGCATTATATTCATTATCAAATCTATCCAATACATCCTTTGACATTGCGCCACTAATACTCAGGTTGTATACACTAATATCTGATGATTTATCAGCAAAATAATATACCTTTAAACGATCACACCAACCACCACCCACATCGTCATTATTAACCAACAACACAATTCTACTCCGCATACCTAACACTTTCTGCCTTAAAATATGACTTTACCTTCTCAGCATTTCTTTGAGTAGCTCTCATAAACTTTAAAATATTCTTTTTTAATTCATCTTCATTTTTAGGAAAGTTTTGTTTATTAATATTTTGTGTAATATCGTTATTTAGATATTCATCTGGATTCCCTTGAGGAAAGTATGGGGGTAGGGAAAAAAATCTTAATTTTACTTGAGTTTTCTTTTTCAAATTTTTGTATAATTTTAGCATGATGAACTCTTAAATTATCTACTATTAAAAATATCTTTTTATCATTATCTTTTATTAATCTTTTTAAAAAAACTTTAAATAATTTTGCATTCATGCCTCCTTTGTATACCATATATCTTAACTTACCCTGATTAGTAAGTGATGATACCATAGAGTATGATGTTTTTCTTGCGGGTATTTTAGCTATAGGCGTTTTTCCTAAAGGAGAATAGGTTTTTTGATAGTTTGTATTAATATTTAAGTTAGTTTCATCTCCCCAGTGTATCTGTGCGTTTTCTTTTTTAGCTTTCTCTTTAATCTTGGGATATTCTTCTTCTAACCATTTTTTAATTTTTTTAGGATCTTGTTCAAATGCTTGTTTTTTAGGTCTTTGTGATGATAATCCCCATTGTTTTGTATATTTAGAAATACCCTGAGGCACTAAGGAGATATTATATTTTTTTTGAATAAATTCTCCAATAGCTTTTCTTGACCATAGGAAGTAAGATATGCCATGATCATGGGGAGTTGTATTTTTAATAGCATCTAATATTTCAACTTGTTGATTATCATTTAAATATCTTTGATCATTAGGGTTACCTCTTTTAAGCCCATGATAATTATTTTTTTCTAATTCTTCTCTATTTTTAATCCAACTTTCTATTGTTTTGAAATGGACTTCTGTAAAATCTGCTACTTGATATTTATCATATTTATTATCTAACATTTTAAATGCCTGTTTTCTTCTGTCTGCTCTCACTTCCTTTGGTAATGTATGAAAGTTTGTTTTTTGTTTTGACATAATTTTTTTATTAGAATTATGTCTTTTATTATACCATAGTTTGGAGTGGAATTGTGTGGTTGGTTAATA
>JALWAF010000065.1 GCA_027016355.1 Candidatus Moraniibacteriota bacterium
AAAATTGTATTAAAAATACATTTCCTCTTGGTAACCCTATTATGAACTATGCAGCCTTACTTTCGGTAACATTTACTTATGAGCTATAGCGGCCAAAAATTTATTTTTTATCTGTTTCATCAATAATTTCTCCTACAAGTTCTTCTATAATATCTTCTAAAGTCACAAGTCCTACAAGTTGTCCTTCGTGATTATTAACCAAAAACATATGAGAATATTTTTTGTTCATTTTACGAAATACTTTTTCAATTTTTTCATCTTCACTCACATACTGCGCTTCTGAAACAAATTCACCTATTGGTTTATGCCTTTTGTCAGAATTAAGCACTTTCATTATAGTATTTACATGAATATACCCAATCATTTTATCATCATTGTCACCTTCATATACTGGATAGCGTGAATGTCCAATTTGAGATACTTGATATGCAATTTGTTCCACTGGCACAGTTGCAGAAAGTGCAATAATTTTATTAAACGGCATCATCACTTCTTTTACAGTTATATCATCAAATTGAAAAACATTTTCTATCATTTGATGCTCCTCGTTATCAATTTCACCATGTTCCACTCCAAGTTGTGTCATTATCCTTATTTCCTCTTCTGTCACACGTTGAGAGCCTCCATCAATACCAAATAGCTTGTACAATATTTTGCTCATCCTGTGAAGCACAAAAACTATTGGCACAAAAATTATATACACTACATAAATCGGCCATGCAGTAATTTGAGCAATGTGTTCATTTTTTGCAATCGCAAATGACTTTGGAATAATCTCGCCAAAAACTAAAATTAAAATTGTAGTAACGCCCGTAGCAATTCCTAATGCGGCCGAACCAAAAAATCGTCCAGCTACAATTGTCGCATAAGACGCAGTAAATAAATTTACGATATTGTTTCCAATTAAAATTGTAATTAATAATCTCTTAGGCTTATTTTTAAGTTTTTCAATAATTTTATATGCAAATTTTTTATTTTGTTCTATCAATTTAACTTGCGCTGGCGAAAGTGAAAAAAATGCAGTTTCAGCACTAGAAAATAATGCCGATAATAAAATTAGTATTGTAAAAATAATTATATCATTCATATTTTTTTCTTAAAAAAACAACCAAAATAACTAAATTCATCATTATACTGTTTTATGAAATTATATACTGTGCTCTTTTTTTGTATCATAGTTGCAATATCTTCTTGCATTCTTTTTTTTGTTACTTCATCTATAGCAGTATCTTTAATTTTTTGAGCTTCTTGAATTTTTGTATCATATCTACCTATACGCTCAGCCATGCTTCGCAACTCCTTATAATCCGGCCCAATAAGAAACATCAAAATACTTGGTCTATTTTTTATTTTTTCTTGTGACAAATTATCAATGTTATAGAATTCATCTACATCTTGTTTAAGTTTATTCACATTACTTTGCAAATTCATTTCTTCTTGTAATTTATTGCGTAACAATTCTTGCTCATTCTTTTTTTGTTTTTCTTGAATTTTAGTTTTTTGCAATTTTTCTTCCCGCTCAATTATTGCTTTTTGTACCTCCTCTTTTTGAAGTTTCTCCAATTTTTGTTCTTGTTCTTTTTGTTTTTTTGATTTTGTCGCATCAGAAATTTTTGAAGCATTAAAATGACAAGTATCCGAAAAATTTCCATCCTTATTATCAAAGACCTTATTTTCAAGCATTTCAACTGTTTTTGTCCAATAATCTACTCCTGTATTACCTCCACTTGGCGCTTTACAATTAATTCCAAAATCTTTATTATTCGTGATTTTGTTATCTTTTATTTTTAATCCACCTAATTTACTAGTACTTGTATAATATTGCACAGCTATGCCACTTGCTTTATTTTTTTTGATCGTATTATTTGTAATTTTAAGTTCAGATTTCCCTGCAATCACCTCAATACCACTCTCTCCATTATTATAAATTGAATTACCGCTTATCACACCATCAACGTTCGCTCTTATATCAATCCCTTCTTCATCATTATCATATACTTTACTATTCGTAATATTAATATTTGTTCCTCTTTGTAAATACATTGCTTTTCCATTATCATACAAAACAACATTTTTTACTGTGAGCTTCCCTCCACCCTCCGTATTTATGCCTATCCTTGTTTTTTTTATATTTGCATCCTCAATTTTTACGTGTGCACCACTTTTTACATTTATACCCGAGTCAGAAATTGTCACGTCACTAATTTCCGAATTATCCTCCATCGTAATTTTACCAGTAATGATAATGTCATCCTTATTTTTCCCATCTACTTCCACGCCCTTACCTATTACGATATCATCCTTATACTTCCCCTTTTTTACAATAATTTCTTTACAGCCTTCATCAAGCGCCTCATCAATCTCCTGATAGGGCTCATTATCATTCCCATTTCCGTCATCATCTGCATCTTCATCCACATAACAAGTATCAGATGCTACCACAAAAACCGGATTACTTAGTAATCCGGTTGTCATAATTACGATAAAAAGAAATGCAATTATTAACTTCATATCAATATTATAACACAAATAAATCTCAGTTACTACCTTAATCTGTAAACTTATATTTCTTCTAATTGTGCCTTTATCATAAGTCTTCGCAGGTTTGTACCAAGAGGCCAACATGTAGTAAGAGTTAATTCTTGTGCTTGTGTATTTGCAAATATACGTGCATCATCTGGAGCAACTTCCTCTTTGAGTGAAACTATATATTTGTATTCAATCTTTTTACCATTGTAAAATTTAGTCGTAACTACAATTTCATCTCCTTCAACCAAATCATTCAACTTTTTAAATGCATAATTATAAGCTCCTTTTGACCAAACATAATTACTACTATGACCTGCTATGTACATATTACCTCTTTGACCTGGCATTGCCATCTTTGGATAGTGTATCACGCCATGCTCTAAATCTTTTTGTAATACTTTTTCATCTGTGCTCTTTGATAATACAACTGGAACTTCTACATTAATTTTGTTAATTGCAATTGTTACTTCTGGACGTGCTTCCCCTGGTGCAACAGGGTCATATCCATTGTGCACTTCAGTACCATCATTATACCCATCATTATCAGTATCAGATTTTCTAGGATTTGTTCCAAAAAGATACTCATCATAATAAGTTAAACCATCATTATCACTATCATCAAATTTATCTTCAACTAGCTTCCCCATATTGTCTTTTTCCCATTTATCTGGAATATCATTATTATTTGTATCCATAAGTCCTGGACCACTTGGCGAATAACCATTGTTTACTTCTGTACCATCAGCATAACCATCATTATCAGTATCTGCATTTGTAGGATCTGTATGATATTCGTATTCTTGCACAAGCGTCAAGCCATCATGATCAATATCACTTTTTGCATCAATAAAATTTTCCAATTTAACATTATATTTTACTAACCACTCATCAGGCACACCGAAATTTTCAACACTATCTTCTGCATCAACTTCAGGCGAAGGTGCAAATAAAGCTCCAACACGCCCAAAAACACCTGCAAAAAGTGAAAAAACTATCACAAATGTCACAAAAAACGCAATTGTAGGCATCAAAAATTTCTTCATGTATAATAATCAATTATTTAATTTAACTGACTATTAT
>JALWAF010000066.1:0-2552 GCA_027016355.1 Candidatus Moraniibacteriota bacterium
CACAGGAAAGATTACACGTGCAATGGAGATGGTCTCTGCTGCTAAGATGCGCAAATCTACAGAAAGTGTTTTAGAAATTCGTGCTTATGCTCATGCTGCATGGAGAGTTCTTACAAATCTTGCACGAGCTTTTGAAAATTATGAGCATGGACTTTTGGAAGTGCGTGAAGTAAAGAGTGTATTAATCGTGGCAATTACATCAAATCGTGGTCTATGTGGATCATTCAACGCACAAATAATAAAGAAAATAAAAGAAGAGGTTGATAATCCAGCAAAGTTGAAAATTAATCGCATAGGTACAAAAAAAATAGATTCTCCAGTTGCTGATAAAGATTTGAAAATTGATTTTATTACAGTAGGTAGGAAAGGTGAGGGGCTAGTGAGTAAATTAGGTAAAGATATCATTGCTGCTTTTCCAGAGCTAACTTATTTACCAGGAATTGATGAGATACGACCACTTTCAAGTATAGTAATGGAAGAGTATTTAAATAAAAAATATGACAAAGTTGTTATAGCATACACAGATTATGTTTCAGTTATAAAACAAGAGCCAAAAATTCGTCAAATATTACCAGTTTCTAAAATTGATTTAGAAAAACAAATTGTTGAAATGGATAATATTGCAAAAGAGATGGGGCTTAAGGAACAGAAAAAAGAATATAAAGTTGAGCCAAGTCCAAAAGAAGTTCTGGAGCATATTTTTCCGAGACTTATTGAAATGCAGTTATATCATGCAGTTTTGGAGTCCAATGCATCAAAGGAATCATCAAGAATGATGGCTATGAAAAATGCAACAGATGCAGCCGCAGAAATGAGCGAAGATTTGACATTTGCATATAATCAGATACGACAAATGAAAATCACACAAGAAATAGCAGAAATTTCGGCAGGTAGTGCAGCAGTTGAATAAAAATTATTAATTAATATGTAACAAGTTGTCAATTCAGTCGAAATGACAATATAATATATAACTAAGTACTAAATATACTAAAAATTATGAAAGGAAAAATTATACAAATAATCGGGCCAGTTGTTGATGTGGAGTTCTCAGAAAATTTACCAGAGATTTATCACGCTATTGAGGTGATTGTTTCAGATGATAAAAAAATAGTTTTGGAGGTTCATCAGCACTTAGGAGGAAATAAAGTACGAGCTGTTGCAATGGCTTCGACTGATGGATTGAAGCGAGATATGCAAGTTATTAACACTGGAGCACCTATTAGTGTACCGGTTGGACCTGGAATACTTGGACGCATGTTCAATTTACTCGGTGAGACAATTGATGGTGATGATACAGTTATAGAAGTAACACAAAAGGACCCAATTCATCGCAGTGCCCCAAAATTTTCTGAACAATCAACAGAAACAGAAATTCTAGAAACTGGTATTAAAGTTGTTGACTTGATTTGTCCTTTTGTAAAGGGAGGAAAAATTGGACTTTTTGGTGGAGCTGGAGTAGGGAAAACTGTTCTTATTCAAGAATTGATCCGTAATATTGCCCAAGAGCATGGAGGTTACTCTGTTTTTGCTGGTGTAGGAGAACGAACTCGTGAAGGAAATGACCTTTATTATGAAATGAAAGAATCTGGTGTATTAGATAAGACTGCTTTGGTATTTGGTCAGATGAATGAACCACCTGGAGCACGTCAACGTGTAGCTCTTTCAGCTCTTACTATGGCTGAGTATTTCCGTGATAAAGAAGGGCGAGATACCTTGCTTTTTGTGGATAATATTTTTCGATTTACACAAGCTGGTTCTGAAGTGTCAGCACTTCTTGGGCGTATTCCTTCAGCTGTGGGATATCAACCAACATTGGCAGAAAAGAAGGTTCTGTAACTTCAGTACAAGCTGTTTATGTGCCAGCAGATGATCTTACTGATCCAGCTCCAGCCACAACTTTTGGTCATCTTGATTCTACGGTTGTACTTTCTCGTGCTCTTACAGAACTTGGAATTTATCCTGCTGTGGACCCACTTGATTCAAATTCTACAATTCTTGATCCAAATATTATTGGGGAAGATCATTATAATGTAGCACGTGGTGTGCAACAAGTATTGCAAAGATATAAAGATTTGCAAGATATTATTGCTATATTGGGCATGGAGGAACTTTCTGATGAAGATAAAGTTATAGTTGCTAGAGCTCGTAAGATACAAAAATTCTTATCACAACCATTTTTCGTTGCAGAACAATTTACTGGAACAAGTGGTAAATATGTAAAAATTGAAGATACTATAAAAGGATTTAAGATGATTCTTGATGGTGAGATGGACGATGTAGCGGAACAAGATTTTTATATGAAAGGATCTATTGATGAAGTGCGTGATGATAAATAAAAGCAAATAATTTAAACTATCTTATGGGTAAACAGATAAAAATTAAAATAATAACCCCTCAGCAAGTTGTATGTGAATGCAATGCTGATCAAGTTACATTACCAGTTACTGATGGTGAGGTAACTATTTTACCTGAACACAGAACTTATATTGCATCACTTAAAGTTGGGGAAATCATAGCAAAGACAGATGGCACGGAAAACAGTATTGCTGTTG
>JALWAF010000066.1:2562-3591 GCA_027016355.1 Candidatus Moraniibacteriota bacterium
GAGGATTTTTGGAGTTTGCTAACAATGAGTTGACAATCCTTGCAGACGAAGCTGAAAGAGCAGAAGACATAGATATTAAAGAAGCTGAAGCAGCTAAAAAACGAGCAGAGGATATAAAAAATAAGGTGATACGTACAGATGAAGCTGAATATGCACATGTTGCAGCTAATTTAGAAAAAGAACTTTCTCGTATTAAAATAGCAAAAAAATATCTTGCACGAAAAGGATTGTAAAATGCAAATAAAATCATATTTCATTTTAACGATATGTGGTTTTATTTGAGTTTTTGAATATGTTAATTAACAATAATAATTATTATGGAGACAATGATGTCAAACAAAGAAACAAAAGAAAGTCATACATTAGCAATTGCAAAACAAGAAGCTAATGCATGGGCACAAACATTGGAAACTGGAAAAGCTGCAATTGTGGCAGAAGGGTATACAGAGGATGCAACTTTTCATCCAACAAAAAGTGGTGATTTAAAGAGAGGACAGAAAGGTGCAGAAGAATATTTTGCGCATTTTTTGGAGTCGCATCCAGTTTGTACATTTGAAAGTATTGACGCCTTCGCATCTGAAGACGGAAAAACAATAGTATTTTTTGGTAAATATAGTTTTGAGTTAGATGATGAAGAGCAGAAACGAATTAAGGTACGTGGTGATTACACATTCGTTTCTAAACCTGTCGGAGATGATGAGCGCAAGAGAAGTCATCATCATTCATCGGTAGATCAATCAGAGAAGCGAATCTCACAATTAGAAGGAGATATTCAATATACAGTAGATGAATTGGAGCAAGTCTTCAAAAATTTCTTTGAAAATCAAACAAATGAAAAGATTGAAGATATGGTCATTCAATTTTCTGATGATCAAACCATTGCTACAATTTCTATTTTACATTCAGGAGATGGACAAAATAGGTCCACTGTTGTACTGAAAAAAGAAAATGATACATGGCGTGTTGAACACTATCATTTTTCTCCAAGACCTCAATAAAATATAAAGCCACAAAGTTAAAGTACTTTGT
>JALWAF010000067.1:0-911 GCA_027016355.1 Candidatus Moraniibacteriota bacterium
TCGTTGAGTATTCAACCTATTTTATCTTTTATTATCATTACTTCCACAGCAAACAATCTCTGAAAACATTAATTAATACTAGTTTAAATCATACTACAGCTAGCCCTCTTTGTCAAAACACAATTAAGTGTTAAAATAGAATATATCAGTAGATTAAGCATATTAAACTTTCCCAAATTTTGATTTACAAAAGTTAGTTGTGTGTGAAATTCTTCTTTTTTAATTTTTAATCTTCAATTAAAATGTATTCTCCTGTTGTTCTCGTCATTCTTGATGGATGGGGTCTTAGCAGTTCTCCAGATAATCCCCTCAATCAAATTGAATTACCTACGTTTAATAAATTAAATTCTAATTATCCACTAGTTGCTTTACAAGCATCTGGTATTTCAGTGGGACTGCCTTGGGGTGAGCCTGGAAATAGTGAGGTGGGTCATATGACTATGGGTATGGGCAGAATCATTTATCAAAGCTTCCCTCGCATCTCTCTAGCAATTCAAAATGGAAGCTTTGCACAAAATGAAGCTTTTATTGAAGCAATGACTAATGTAAAAAAAACTGGTGGTGACCTCCATATTATGGGACTCACTGGCGACGGTGGCGTACACTCTGCCAGAGAACATCTTTATGCACTCATAGATCTTGCTCATTCTCAAAATGTAAAAAATGTATATATTCATTGTTTTATGGATGGACGTGACTCATCACCAACAGCTGGCACACGCGTTGTCAAAGAAATTCAAGATAAGTGCAAACAAATTGGTACAGGAACAATTGCAACACTAATTGGACGTAATTGGGCGATGGATCGCAATAACAATTGGGACAGAATTGAAAAGGCCTATAACATGCTTACAAAAGGCACAGGAACTAAATCACAAGATCCTATTTCTGCTATACAAACATCCTATGAC
>JALWAF010000067.1:921-11406 GCA_027016355.1 Candidatus Moraniibacteriota bacterium
GTGTAATATTTTTTAATTTTCGAGAAGATCGTGCACGACAAATTACAACTGCTTTTGTACTTCCAGGATTTGAAAAATTTGCTCGTGGCGAAAGACTTGATCTTGATTTTGTTACAATGACTGAATATGACGAAGATTTACCAGTTAAAATTGCTTTTCCACCAGAAGAAGCAAAAAATGGACTTGGCGAGGTATTGAGCAAACATAATTTTAAACAACTACGCATAGCTGAGACAGAAAAATATGCTCATGTCACTTACTTTTTCAATGGCGGTGAGGAAGAACCTTATCCTGGAGAAGATCATATACTAATTCCTTCTCCTGCAGTTGATAAATTTGATGAAGTACCTGCTATGAGTTCTTATGAATTAACTGATAAGGTTGTCGAAAAAATTAATGAACAAAAATATGATGTTGTAGTAATAAATTATGCAGCAGCTGACATGGTAGCTCACACAGGAAATGAAGATGCTGCAAAATTAGCTGCAAAAGCAATTGACGAATGTCTAAACAAATTAATAAAAACTGTACTTATTCAAGGAGGTTGTTTATTAATAACAGCAGATCATGGCAATATAGAAATAATGCGTAATTCTCATACTGGTGAGATTGATACAAAACACAATACAAGTCCAATTCCACTGTGGTATGTTACACCTGACAATCATCGCAAACGCACAGAAGAAGAAATTGTCCGTGGTCAAACAGAAATTCGAGGGCTCATGAGTGATATTGCTCCGACAGTTTTGGATATAATGGAAATACGTAAACCTGACGAAATGCAAGGAGAGAGCTTGCTACCATCATTAAATTAAAAAATCTACAAAACATAAATTAAAAACCTCATCGGGATTAATGAGGTTTTTAATTTTATAAAAGCAAATTTAATAACTTATTTCACAATTTTGTCCACAATACCATATTTTTTAGCCTCTGTTGCACTCATAAAATTATCCCTATCACTATCTTTTTCAATTGTTGCCATTTTTTGACCTGTATGATTAGCCATAATTTTGTTAAGCCTTTCTTTTGTTTTTAAAATATGTCTTGCATGGATATCTATGTCACTTGCCTGACCTTCTGTACCTCCCAAAACTTGATGAATCATTACTTCTGCATTTGGTAATATAAATCTCTTTCCTTTTTCTCCTGCAGCAAGAAGCAATGAAGCAGCTGATGCAGCTGTACCTATGCAAATTGTTGATACGTCTGATTTAATATATTGCATTGTATCATAAATTGCCAAAGCACTTGTTACCACACCACCTGGAGAATTGATATACATTGTGATATCTTCTCCACTACCTTGCGCCTCCAAAAATAACAATTGCGCGATAACACTATTAGCGACATCATCATCAATGCCTGTACCCAAAAAAACAATTCTATCCTTAAGAAGGCGTGAATAAATGTCATATGCACGTTCTGTTTGCCCACTTTTTTCTATCACTGTTGGAATATAATAACTCATATTTTACTATTATACATCGTGATAAATATGAAATTTATCACTGCACAAATTAACTTATAACTTTTCAAGCATTTCAAATACTTTATTATTTCGCATCACACCTCTTGTATAATCATATAATTGTTCCATATTAATATTCTTTTCCATATCTTCCACACCTTTGTACATTGCAAGTGTTTTATTCATTTCCTCTTCTATCTCTTTACTATCAACATTGATTTCCTCGTCATCAGCAAGTTGCTCCAATACAAGTGCACTTATTACACGCTTTTTTGCCTGTGGTTTCCATTCTTCTTCTAATTCTTCACGCTTTTTGCCAATCTTTTTTAGATATTCATCAAACTTCATACCACTCATAGACAATTGTTGTTCAAACTCTCCCACCATTCTTTGCATCTCATCATCCAATATCATCTGTGGTAATTCAATCTCAACTAATGATACAAGGGCATCAAGATATTTTGTACGTCGTTCTTCGTCAATTTTTTTCTTAGCCTCTTTTTCCATTCCTTCTTTTAGGCTTTTTTTCAAATCATCAAGAGTCTTAAATTGCTTACCAAGAGATGCTGCAAATGCGTCATCTATTTTTGGAGTTACACGCTCTTCTACAGCTTTAAGTACAACCTCAAAAGTTGCCTTTTTACCAGCAAGATGACTAGCGTGGTAACTCTTAGGAAATTCTAGTTCAAATGTTTTTTCATCACCCTTTTTCATTCCAATAATTTCTTCTTCAAAACCTGGAATAAAAACTCCTTTGCCCAAAATAAGTGAGTGATTTTTACTTGTACCATTTTCTATAATTACGCCGTCTTGTTTAACCGTAAAATCAACTTGTACATGATCACCACTTTTTGCTGCACGATCAACTGGATTATGTTGTGCTCTAGAAGCAGCGACTTGTTCTAACTCTTTTTGCACATCTTCATCAGTAATTTCAACTTTTTCGTTTTTACTTTGAGCGTTAATTTTTTTGATGGATTTTGCCCAATTTTTGGGTAATTCAATCTCTGGAATCACTGCAACATTAATTCGAATCTCAATATCATTTCCTTGCGCCAATTTTATTACGCTTACACGTGGTGCACCAATTGTTTTGAGAGCTTCTTTTTTAATAATCTCCATGTAATAAGCTCTGAGCATTTTGTCCGCAACTTCTGAGAGGAGCTTTGTCTTATCAACTTTTGTTTCTGCTATTTCTTGTGGTACAGCACCTTTGCGAAAACCTTTAACTGACACATTTTTCACAGCATCAGCCATCATTGCATCAAATTCAACTTGAGCATCCGCCCAAGGAATTGTTACATCAATTTGCGTTTCATTACCCTTTTCAATTTTGTAATCCATTTGTCTAATATGTTAGTAATTAGTGATTTGGTAAACAATTATTCTTTATCTTCACTTTTGTCAGTAGTCTTTTCAGAGTTTTCTTCATCTTCACTTTCAGTATCTTTGTCTTTATCATCAGATTTTTCTACAACCTCTTCTGCTTTTTCAGATTTCTCATCCACGTCATCCACTATTTCATCTTGAACTTCTTCGACACTCTCAGCCTCTTCAACATCTTCAGTATTCTCATCATTTCCTGGCACACTACTTTCTCCAGCACTAATTACATCCAAATTCCAACCAGTCAACTTTACAGCCAAGCGCACATTCTGTCCACGCTTTCCAATTGCCAACGATAATTGATCATCAGGCACAATCACTGTTGCTTTTTGAGCTTCTTCATCAAGATCCACAGAAATAACAGAAGCTGGCGAAAGAGCTGCAGCAATAAATTCCTCCATATCTTCACTCCATTCAATAATATCCACTTTTTCACCACCTAATTCATCGATAATTGCATTTACACGTGTTCCTTTTTGTCCTACACATGAACCTATTGGATCAATCCCTTCTTCTTCTGTATATACTGCTATTTTGCTACGTGAACCAGCCTCTCGTGCAATTGCTTTGAGCTCCACAGTTCCTGCAAAAATCTCTGGCACTTCCAATTCAAATAAACGACGCAATAATTCTGGATGTACACGAGACAATTTAATACCAGGACCTTTTGGGTCAAGCTCCACACTCTCTACAAATACCTTCACACGTTGCCCTACATTATAACTTTCACCACGAACTTGCTCTCTAGGAAAAAGCACGCCTACAGATTTGCCTAAATCTATAAATACATTTTTCCCCTCTATACGCTGTACTGTACCATTGACGATTTCTCCTTCTTTTTCTTTGTACTCTGTGTACATCGCATTACGTTCTGCTTCACGAATTCTCTGAATAATAACTTGTTTTGCAGTTTGAGCTGCCACACGACCAAAATCAGTATATGATGGCAATTCTTCTTCAACAATTTGCCCCAATTCTACATCACCATAAATTTTCTTTGCATCATCAATCATGATATCTCTCTCTGGGTTAAATCTAGGTTTTTTTTCTTCCTCTTCCAAACTTCCTTCTTCAATTATATCTGTTACTTCTTCTGTAGAATCTGTTTCTTTTTTTTCATCAGCATCTGGATCAATAAATTCTCTAGTTGTCTCATCTACAACCTCTTTCAACAGAAAAAACTTCATGTCTCCCGACGTGCTATTGAGTTCTGCTCGAATATTTTGCCCTCGCTTACCATATTCTTTTTTGTAAGCTGCTGCAATAGCAGTCTCTACTGTTTCCATTACATCTTTAGCATCAATTCCTTTTTCCTCTGCAAGAGCTGTCATTGCTCCAGTAAAATCACTAAATGGATTTTTTTCATCTGTCATATGTTTAATATATTAGTAATTAATATGTTAATAAATTAAATTAGTTTACCCTGTTAAATAAGATTTGAGACGGTTTTTTAGAAACATTTTTCCAAAATGAGTTTTGAGATATTTTTCCCTATGTGTTGCATCTTGTTGATTGATACAAGCTTCATAGTAGATGAGCTTTAACGGTCTTCTATTTTTTGTTGATTCAACAAAACCTTTATTATGCTGTTCAAATCTTAATTTTAAATTTTTTGTATACCCTGTATAATTTTTATTATCTTTTTCACTTCGTAAAACATATGTGTAATACATAAATCTTTAGAAATTTAAAATTATTTAACAGGGTTAAAATAAAAATCCGCGTCATCCAGACCCGAATCATCTTAAACTCTATCTCATTTCATAGACTTATTATAGCAAAACTAATCCGTTAGTCAATCTTGACAAAACCCAAAAAGTATGCTATACTGACGTATCACAGTAATAAAGTGCTCTAGTAGTGCCTAATTCTGTGAATAATGGTAAATTTAATGCTTTTTTTAAAAGCAAATTATAAAATTTGAACCATTAAAGGTTCATTAACAAATAAGGAGGATCATGCTATGTCAACAAAAGTTATTGATACAGCAAAAAAAATAGGTGACAGAGTAAGTCATTTACATACCCTGCTTTCTGGTGTTCAGAGTTTTTTCAAAGTCAATATGGGTGCAGATGCGAATCCTTCCAAAGAGGGCATGCAGGCTGCAAAAAATGGCAAAGGACCAGTTGACGAATCAAATTTTCTAGAAGCACTGGCTATAGCTGGTGCAGAACTATTTGCTGAAACACAACATAGTCGTAATGCAGTAAATGAAATGGAAGATAAAGTTGTAATTGTAATAGGCTCCTACCCTCCTCCACGACGTGAGGATATAATATTGTATCTAGGGTTGGGTGAAAAGCCAATTACGAAAAATGTATTTTCTGGTAAATATGATAAAAATGGCAAGAAGATATTTGACCAAATAAAAACAACTCGTAATGAGCGAGGAATTAATATCCTGAAAACGTGGATGTTAAAAACACCAGAACAAATACATAACATTATAAATTCAACCGTGGGAACAGGTGAATACAGGCTTTACCGCTTTCAGCAGATAATTGATTATGCCGAAAGGTATGTTGCCACCATGGAGAAAAAACACGGTAAGCTACCAGAACGCAAATCTCTTGAGGAATTGCGTGCGGAAAATGGCACAAATCCATTTTCTACACTGTACAAATCATTGTCTTGGAGGAAAAAATAATGGAAACAGTTACCAATGCAATTCGCTATTTCGTTCACGAAAATAGCGATGAGGTGGCCCGAGCTGAAGAGCGATTCGTATCAACGACAAGTTCGTTGTATACAACCCTGATGTTCAGTCTTGTAGCAATTATTTGTATGTTCGCTATTCACATGGCAGTGAATATTGAATTCAATGCGTACAAAAAGATTGGTCTACTTTTTATGTCCATCTCACTGTTTGCAATAATATTAAATCTATTTTATGCAAGGCACATTTTTAAAGTGGCCTTGGCTGGTGGTGTTTACGGGGTTGCTCGTAGTAACGTCAGTGGAATAGATGGCACGAAAGAATTTTTGTCACAGTATTTTGCAGCAGGATTCAAAATCATGGCAGGAATAGTTGTATTATTTGGCATTCCTTCTGTAATTGATTTTACATGGACAAGTGCAGGTATTGTTGTATGCATTTCTCTATTTATCGGATTTAATGCTTTTTCAGAAAAAATTGGAGGATGAGACATGAAAAGAAGCACAAAATGGCTTATAGCCATAGCTGTGCTGGCAATATTTTTCGGCCAGTATGGTCATATCATGTATAGCTGGGTCGGTCTTGATACCGACGGCTACACAGCTGATATGAAAGGAAAGAAAGTTGCTTACAAGCTCCACGGAGCTTACAAGCAAGCGGAAATTGACAACTGTTTCAGAAAAATCGGAATTGATCCCGATGATCTGGATGATCTGTTAGAAAAAATCAAATCCGGAGCCGTCACTGCCTCTCCTGCACTTAAAAGGTGCATAGAGAAAAAGGCTAACGGCTACGCATCCCCCAAGAAAGATTTAGGGAATGCTCTTACCGGATTGAAAAAAATTGTGGCTGGCAAGCCAGAACCACAATTAATAAAAACGATCCATTATAATCCAAGAAAGTATGGAGTTGGTGGTATGCCAATTAATATTGGGGAATACAGCTATTACAAATGCTCTGGCAGATACCACCAATCATGGAGTGATGGTGGTGGACGATGGATTGGATGCGGTGGTATATACAATGACAAGATTCCTCGATGGGCTATAAAATTAATGCCCCGAGAAAATCCAAAAATCTATGGCAAGGCATTGGTAAATAATAGAAATATTAATATTAATATTGTCCAAAGAGATGAGTCTTACGCCGATATCTATGGCGAGTTAACGATTAGATTTTATAATTAAACGGTCGTGCACATACGTGCACAACCGTTTTTTCTTTTCTGAAATAAATATAATTAAAAAATCTTAATAACTTGCGTTACTATAATAAGTGACAGAAGCGCAACAATAAGTCCGATAATTGCATATTGAATAATATTTTTTGCTGTGTCTGCTTTTGTGCTGTCTCCTGCTGAAGTAATGTACATTATACCTCCTATTACCAACATAAGCACTGATATGCCTCCTACAAATCCTGATAACACCTTAATTGTTTCTATAATAATCTGACTTAAAGTTCTGTTTGGTGTAGGAGCTCCTGATGCACCCAACACATCATAAATTTCTTTAAGTAATGCTGGGGCAGCTAATGCTAGCGCTAGTCCAATAATCGCTGCCGTTACTGCTTTTTTTGCTGTTTCTACTCTGCCTTGATCTCCAGCCGATGTCATATAAAGGATTCCAGCCACTACTATCATAAGAACAGCAAGTGCAGAAACTATACCTTGAACGGTTGTGGCTACTTTTGCTAACAGATTGTCTACCGTAGAAAATGCAATTGGATTTTCAAATGAACCTCCCCCTCCAGGAGTCGATCCTATTCCAGCAGCAAAAGTATCTCCTCCAACAATCAGCGTCAACGCAAAAACCACAAAAAAACTTGGTAAAATTAAATATTTTAAATATTTTTGTTTTATCATAATTTTATTAGTAATTATACAGCTCCTATTACAGATTTTACAATAACCCATGCAAGAAGTGCTACAATTAGTCCTATTATGGAATATAAAAGCATACTTTTTGCTGTTTCAACTCTACCAGAATCCCCACCAGATGATATATACATAATACCACTAATTACAATCATAAGAACACTAAGTCCACCTACAAACTCTGCAAGTGTTTTTATAATCTTTGATATTGAACTCACAATAGTGCCTGATGGTAATCCTGTTCCGGATGGAGCTGTGATAGCTGCCAAACAAGCGTCTTGTGCAAATAAAATACCACCTACTAGCATTGCTGTTGTAATTACTCCTATTGTAATCTTTTTATTTTTCATTGTTTTTTTATTATTTATTTAGGTTACTAAAGAACTAAATTTTTTGTCACCTCAAGTGTAACATTAGTGAAGCCAAGAAAATCTCAGAATTTTTAAAATACCTTAATTCCTTAGTTTAGAGATTTCTCCATTCCGCTTCGCTACAGTCGAAATGACAAAATAATAGTTATTCAATAGTTTCTTTATTTATATTTGTATTATACTACAAAATATAAAAAAGCAAAAGCGAGAATGCGCAAACATTCTCGCTTTATATTGCAATATAATTTCACAATGGTTTCCTTGAGTGCATTATCCCAAACCGCTAATAACTGTTTTGACAATAACCCAGCCAAGTAGAGCAACCACCAAACCAACTATTGAATATGTTAGCCACTTTTTTGCTGTGTCAACACGTCCTTCATCTCCACCAGAAGTGATATACATTATACCAGCTACTATAATCATAAGAACACTAAGTCCACCTACAAATCCTAGTAGAAAAGTAATAATTTTTTGAATGATTCCTGCGATGTCGGCACTAGAACCTCCTGCTCCTTGATTTTGCCCAATACCATAGTCACCTGCTGCTGACACCATCATTGGAAGTAGCAATAGAGTTGAAGACAACGCAAAAAATGTGTTTTTCATTTTCTTTATCATTTATTTCCACCTCCTCTCTTTATTTTTATATTTTTATTCATATGTGTATATTATATTACAAATTTTAATTTATAGGAAGAGTTATTACATCAAACATTTTTGCAGAGAAACTAAATAAAACCAATAACTGTTTTTACAATAATAAGCGAGAACAATGCAACAACTAAGCCTATGATACTTGCCGTAAGAGCTTTTTTGGCTGATTGCACACGAGTACTATCGCCACCAGACATCATATACATTGCACCCGAAATAAGTATCCCCAATACTGCAAGTCCCCCTACCAACACAACTACAAACTCTATTGCTCCGTTTAAATAACTACTCGCTGGTGGAGCACTTGCCATCGGACCTGCTTGTGCAATATTTATTAGTTTCATACATCTTTAGTTACTTTTTGATTAATTATTGACAATTAATATTCCATACCCTACCACCTAAACCATTATTAGTCGCACCAAGCATGCGATTTGCTATAAAAGTAATCATCATAAAAGCTGTAAGTACAACTATCACTCCTATGAGTGCATTTTTCATCGCTGTCTTTGCCATTGTTATCATAGCAGGATTACCAGCCGATACAATATACATCACACCTGCCACAACGATTACTACTGTAGCTGTAACCACAATCAAACCCATTATAAATTTTACAATATTATGTATCCCCTCTATCAAATGACAAATAGTACATGCCTGATTTTGGCTATTAGCATTTACACCACCACACGGCACTATTCCACCAGAATTACCAGACGAACTATTCGTGCCCGAACTAGGACTTGAACCTGTACTTTGTCCTCCCGCTTGTGGAGTACCTGAACCTGTGTTTTGCCCTCCTGCTTGTGGAGTACTATTACTTGAGCCTGAACCTGAACCTGAGCCTGAGCCTGAGCCTGAGCCTCCTCCTGAAGGATTATTGTTCACCTTACCATTTGCATCAAATTCTTCATTATTTACAGTACTAATAGTCTTGACATGACCATTATCAAGACCATAACCACTTATTATGCTGGGATCTAAATTATTTTTTTCCGCCATCGCCTTAATCTCTCCAAATACTCTTGGCCTCGCATGTAAATTCATTTGCTCGACACCGCTTGAATAACTATAATCTGTATACCTGTGATCATCTGGATTTTCAATTGCTCTTCTTATACCTCGTGGAAATGAAGTTCTATATCTTCTTAATAATCGTCGTCCATATGGTGAATCAGTTAAACCATTTGCCTCCAAATCATTCTTCATTTGATTAAATCTATCATTATATGACCTAATTCTTTCTGTGTCTCTTTGATTTCTTGCACTACTAAGTGGAATAACTTCTTCATATGCTGCATGTACTGTATTGGTAAAGTTTACAATAAAAATACCAATTATCACGATAGGCAATAATACACCAATTCTTAATAAAAATTTCATAATTTTTTATGTGCTAAATATTTATTTCATCAATTGTTGAGCACGTTGAGCTCCTACTTCAATTGCATCATGCACTGAAGCTCTACCTGTATTAACACTATCAATCATATCTGCAAAAATTGCATCTATTGCTGTTGAATTATTACGCCACCATGAACGTGCAATTAGGTTACCTCTTGCAAATGCACCCAATCTTACATCACTTTCTTCTTTTTCAATTAAATCTCTACGTGCTGCTGGCTTACCAGTTTTTTCTAAATATTTTTGAGTTAAATCAAAAGTTGGGTTATAAGTAAGACTTTCTCCACTTACTGCATTTTGCAATACAATTCCCTTTGTTGTTGGAAAACTCAAAGCCTTCAAAAATTGCCATGCCTCATGTACGCGCATTTCATTAGTTACTTGTATTGCTCCTTCTTCCAAACTTTGTGTTGGCTGTTTGTTTTTTGCAACCACAAATGACCAATAATTTGCAAAG
The DNA here is from genome assembly GCA_027016355.1 of Candidatus Moraniibacteriota bacterium. Lineage (GTDB taxonomy): Bacteria > Patescibacteriota > Minisyncoccia > Moranbacterales. Next base: position 11,203 of record JALWAF010000067.1, read on the forward strand.
TTAGCCTGCTTACCCACACTGTCAAATGATTTTTGTGGCAAATCTGCTACAGCAAAATTCAATTTTGCATTCTTTGCGTTGATTGTATCGTAATGCCATGAATAATTAATCATCATTGCAACATTTCCTTGAAAAAATTCATCTATAGAATAATTTTGTTGTTTATTCCATGTATACACTGGACTTGCTGCTGATGCAAAATCT
>JALWAF010000068.1 GCA_027016355.1 Candidatus Moraniibacteriota bacterium
TTACAAATGAAGAGATATCTAGAGTTGAATATTTAATTAATACACGTCCACGTAAACGTTTTGGAGGATTGACCCCTGTTGAAGTGTTTTATCAAGAGACTGGTGTTGCATTATTTCCTTGAATGTACATTGCTTAGTTCTTTTTTTATACTTATACTATAGACAGCGTTTACTAACACTTCCAGCATATGACAAATTCTTATAAAACACTTATCGGATATAGCATAATTCATGGAATTATGGATTTTTGTTCTATAACTATTATTTTATATTCCATAAACATACACCATTTATCTACACAGACTGCCCTTTTATTTACTGTTCTTTACGCCATATTTGCTTTTGGGTTACAACCTATATTTGGATTATTGCTTGATAAATTTCAAACGACTCAAAACGCTGTCCTTATCGGTATTTTACTAGTTTTGGGAGCTTTTGCATTACATTCTATTGATGTCTTTTTTACAGTGCTTCTTGCTGGAGTTGGGAGTGCTCTGTTTCACACTGCTGGAGGAAGCATCAGTCTAAACATTGCTCCAACTAAATCTGCACCTCCTGGTATTTTTGCCGCTCCTGGTGTAGCAGGGCTCATACTAGGGATGACAATCGGGATTAGTGCCACACTGATACTTTGGCCATTCATTATATTACTTTTAATATCTAGTGTATTTGTTTTATCATCTCCAATACCTGCAATCAACTACGCAAAAGTCTCTCAGGTATCAAAAATATCATATTTCAAGATGATCATTATCCTCTTACTATTTGTTCTCGCAGTTCGATCAATTTATGGTCTCAAAATTGTTTTTATGTGGAGAGAGAACATTACACTATTATACACATTGACCATGGCAATCGTAACAGGTAAAATAATAGGAGGACTTACCGCCGATAAGTTTGGCTGGATTAAAATGAGTATACTGACACTTATTGTAGCTACACCTCTTATAGTATTTTTCCCAACAACGCCAGTTCTTGCGGTAATTGGAGTATTTCTTTTTTCTATGACTATGCCACTACCTGTAACGGCCCTCTCTAATATGTTACCTGGTAGAAGCGCATTTGTATTTGGCCTTACAGAATTCTTTTTACTATTTCAATATCTCAGCAACAATACGTCATTCACTGCTCCGTGGACATCATTTTTAATCATAACTATATCCATGTTCGCATTACTTACTGCACTAACACTACTCTATCCATATTTTAAACATAATCTAAAAATTAATTTATAAAAAAACTTATGAAAAAACTACACACTTACATCAAAGTATCGTCTATTGCTCTTATCTCATTTTTTACCTTTACACAAAATGTTTTTGCTGATCTACTACCCACTCCTGACGATAAAACCAACGTTACACCACCTACTCCTACCGAACAAGTCATCCCTTCAGAATATATAGCTATAGGTATTATTGTAATAATAATCGTTATTGTAACTCTCATTATTCTATCTAAGATAAAAAAGAAATGACATTTGCGGATTACTTTTGGGCACTATTCCTCACCTTGACCATCGAATTATCCGTGGTCTATTTGTTCGGATACAAAACAAAAAAAGCACTCCTAGTAAGTGCTTTAGTAAGCCTTGTTACTCACCCAATCTTCGGCTACTTCTTATGGATAAATATTTTTTATAACTTTATTTCAATCAACTTTTTTTCACTTATTCCTATAGAAATTCTCATTGCACTTGTTGAATCATTACTACTCTATTATGCACTAGATTATAAATATTCATCAATGCTCAAACTATCTTTTGCAATGAACACAGCATCATTTCTCCTAGGAACATTTATAACACACTATCTGTAAAATTTAACAGCGTTGTTTATATTTTAGTATCATTTGTGCCTGTCCGAAATATTAAGTATACAAATAAACCCACCTATCAGACAAGTAGATTTCTGGAATAACAAAAATTATAAGTTTTTATTTTATATAAATGTTATTGTGAGTCTTTACTTCGCGATTACATGTGATTTCTCACACTTCTAATCATAAAAAAATTGTCATTCCCACGAAGGCGGGAATTTAAGATTGTAAGTAGATTTCTATATAATTTAACATAATTTAATTATAGGATACTGTAAACTTTGAAAATTTATTTTAATTACATAATTCATATAAAACACACTGGATTCCCGCCTTCGCGGGAATACCTATTAAAGGAAAAAGTCAAATAAATTAATAATATTATTCATGCAAAAAACATTTTTTTGCATCATATGGTTGTCCAGTTTCTAATACTGAATACATAATACGAATTAATTTTCTCATAATAATTAACAGTGATTCTACATGAGGTCGACCTTGTTCTCTCAAATCATCATAATACTTTTTAAAATTAGGATCATGCATATATGCTCCCCATGCACAACAGTATAATCTTTTTCTTAAATATGCATTTCCTCGTTTAGTTAATTTACATTTACCTTTCCATGTGTCGCTCTCTTTTACAGATATATCACTACCTGAATACGCTATCCAACTTTTAGCAGTACTTCCATTATCTCTATCAAACCAATGTAAACATAAAGTAGCAGCAAATTCTGAAATTCCTGGAATAGAATTTAATAATTCTATTTCTTTTTTAACTTTTTCATTTTTCTTACTTTCATCAACACATTCTTTTTCTAATTTTTCTTTTGACTTTTCTAAAGAGTTAAGAGTTTCTTCTAGTTCAATTATTGCTAAAGAATCTTTTACTTTAATAATTTCTTGAGCTTCCTTAACACTAGCAATACTAGCTTTTAAAGCTTGTATTTGTTTTGATAAGGAAGACAATAAACCTAGCTTTTTACGCATCCATAAGGTATTCTCATTACTTTTAAATGGTTCAGGTAAGTTATCAGCAACACGAGCCATTCTAGCTAATCCACTAGCATCAGCTGGATCACTCTTGACTTTACGTATGTTCTTTGTGATATACTGTGAAGCAAGGAGAGGGTTTACAACATAGACATTGTAACCATTTTTTGAAAGTAGTAATGCTACTAGCCATTGGTAGTGACCAGTAGACTCCATTACTATTTTACTTTTACAATTATTCAATAATGGTAAAAGTTTGATACTGATGTCAGTATCGGTGTTGCGAATCGTAAGTACTTTTTCACTATCATCTGTATAGTGAGTGCAGATACTCAATGACGCTTTCGCAACATCGATACCTACAGCATTTATTGTTTTATCCATAATATTTAGGATTAACCAATTACAAATATTTAGGATAACCAACTTTCATATCTCTATCATATTTGTTAATGAAGCTCTAGGCCTTACCTAATAACGGAGTTTATGAAAGACATCCTAAATGCGAAAGAGGACAAAAAAGCATTCCCGGTGGCTCGAAGCCATTGACATAACTAGTTCTGTTCCACTTTCACATTTAGCATATAATATATGTTAAATGTTGTCTTTTTTCTTTATATGACCAGAAGTACAAAAGATTACAGCCACGGTAATAGGTCAATACATTATAGGACGCTTTTTCTTTTAAAAAAACATAATCAAAAAAATCCGTAAGAGGCTTGTAATAATCTTCAAGTATAAATGCAGGAAA